>NZ_ONDD01000015.1 GCF_900316465.1 uncultured Fibrobacter sp.
AGGAGTTGTCAAGGAATATTACGAAGATGGCATTCCCGAAGCGGAATACAATTACGTTGACGGCTATATCGAAGGTACGGTGATTCGCTATCATAAGAATGGCAAGATTGCCTCGAAGGCCGAATACAAGCAGAACAAGCAGATTGCTTTCGGTGAATATTTTGATGAATCGGGTGAGCCGGCTACAAGCGGTTCTTACAAGGACTCGCGTGATGGTTACTCTTACGAATGGATTCGCATTGGTTCGCAACTTTGGACCGCCGAAAATATGAACTACGGTACAGCTTCGGGTTCTCTTTGCTCGCAGTGCAATCACTGGGGCAGACTCTATAACTTTGAAAATGCCAAGAAGGCTTGCCTTGAAGGATTCCACATGCCGACCAAGCAGGAATGGAATGAATTGCTCACTTTTGCGGGCAAGGAAAAGCCGGTGGGAGTCGTACTGAAAGCAGGCTACGGCTGGGATCCGATCAAGGGCACCAACAATTATGGCAACGGCAAGGATGAACTCGGATTCGGTGCCAAGGCCGGTGGCGCTCACTTTGCCAAGAGCGATGTTCCGCTGAAGGAACGCAAGTTCGAAGCTGCTGGCCAGAAGGCTTTCTTCTGGACGGCTGAAGGCGAAGTGCTTGTGTTCTTCCACGACAAGGATATCGCCAAGTTTGAAAAGTTTAATCCGGAATACGGCGCAAGCTTGCGTTGCATTAAGGACTAATTCAATTTAAATTGAAAAAAGAAAGGCGCTCTGGTGAGCGCCTTTTTTTATGGTTTGAAAATGGTCGTTTGCCGTGACGCAAGCCTTAAGCGATGTTAAGCGACTGTTCGCGGATGCATTCGACTTCGTTCTTGAGCTCGATGGCGAGGGCGGCGATGTCGGCACTCTGGCACTTTGTGCCGAGGGTGTTGGCTTCGCGGCCCATTTCTTGCAGAATGAATCCGAGGTTCTTGCCTTGCGCGCCGCCTTCCTTGAGGGCGTTCAAGAAAAGCTTGTTGTGGCTGCGGAAACGCGTGATTTCTTCGTGGATGTCGAGCTTGTCGGCCATGATGCAGGCTTCCTGCAGCAGGCGGACGTCGTCGATTTCGCTATCCTTCAAGAGCACGTTGATGCGTTCCTTGAACTTGTCTTTCCACACTTCGATGCGCTGCGGATCGAGAACTTCAATCTTGTCGAGGACGGCGTTCAAGTGATTCACGCGGCCTTCGAGATCGCGGGCGAGGTTTGCACCTTCCTTGGCACGCATTTCGTTCACCTGGTCAAGAGCCTTGTCGAGTTCGGCAGCGAGGTGCTTTTCAAGCGCATCGGAGTCGGCGTCGGCATCGGTGAATTGCAAAACTTCGGGGAGGGCCAGAATATGTTCTAGCTGGATGTCGCCTGCAATGTGGTATTTCAGCTGCATGGCGTGCGTGATTTCGACAAACTTTTTGATGGCGGCGTCGTTGTAGGAAACGGGAATGTTTCCGCCCGTGCCTGCGCCAAGCGTTACGCTAAAGATGACCGAACCGCGGACCAACTTATCCTTAATCTGGTTCTTGAAACTATTTTCGAGGTAGGCCAGGTTCTTGGGCAACTTGCAAGAGATATCCAGAAAGCGGTTGTTCACGCTGCGGACTTCAATCACGCAACTTGCGCCCTGGTACATGGACTCGCTCTTCCCAAACCCTGTCATCGATAAAATAGCCATAATCAATCCCTAAATTTATTTCTTGCTCACCATGGCAATCACGTGTTCTGCGCCGAAGGTCGTGAGGCCAATAGCCGTCAGGAACTTGCTGAACTTGTGTTCGTTCTGGTAATGAATGGTTTCGACCTTCAGGCCTTCCTTTTCGCAAAGAGTATAGAAATCTTTGAGCGTGAGCACACGGATGTTCGGCGTGTCATACCATTCGTAAGGCAATTCCTTGGACTTCGGCATGCGGCCGCGCAGCATCAGGCTTCCGCGAGTTGTCCAGTGACCGAAATTCGGGAAGGTCACGATGGCGCGCTTGGCCACGCGCAAGAGCTCGTTCAAGAGGGCGACCGGGTCGCGGATTTCTTGAATGGTGCGGTTGATAATCGCGTAGTCGAAGCTGTTGTCCTTGAAGTCGCTGATTCCGCTTTCGTCGAGGTCGCGCTGGATCACGGGCACATCGTTTTCAAGGCAATCCATGATGCTCTTGAAGTTGCGTTCGATGCCGAGAACTTCAACATGCTTTTTCTTGTTCAAGTAGTCGAGCAGTTCACCGTTACCGCAGCCGAGGTCAAGCACCTTGGTGTTTTCCTTGACGAGGCTTCCGATGTAGTCGAAGTCTTCGGTGTCATGGAATACCGGCATGACCTGCGTATCGGTCGAGGTCGGAATAATCTTGCTGTCGAGGAAACGGCCCACGGCCTTTCCGAGGTCGCCGACTTCAATAAGGAAGCCGTCGTGACCGAATTGCGTGTCGAGTTCGAGGCTCGTAACCACCTTGCCTGCATTCAAGAGTGCACTTGTAATACGGCGCGATTCGTGCGGCGGGAAAAGCCAGTCGGTACTCAGGTTCACGTTCAGGAATTCCGCCTTCACGCCCTTGAATGCGTTTTCAAGAGAGCCGTATTCCGTTTCGAGATCGAAACTGTCGGTAGCGTGAGCAATGTGCAGGTAGCTGTTGGCGTCGAAGCGGTCCACGAATTTGGCACCCTGATAACGCAGGTAGCTTTCGAGCGGAAGATTTAGGTCGAAAGGCGTGCTGTAGGTGACTGCGTGGTTGCGGCTTTCCTGGTCCTGGGCACGCTTGAACTTTTGTTCCATGCCCACGGCGCTGAGGTAGGTAATGTGGGCGAGCTTGCGGGCGTTCGAAAGGCCGACATCGGGGTGGGCGGATTCGTAGTAGTCGCCACCGTTGAAGTTCGGGTCTTGAGTAATCACGTCGCGTGCGACGATTTCAAAACCGAGTGCCTGGCTGCTGAAACGCGGAGAGCTTGCAATCACGATGCAACGGCGTACAAGGTCCGGGTAGTAAATGGCCCATTTCATGGCCTGGAATCCACCCATGGAACCACCGATCACGCAGCAGAGCTGATCGATGCCGAGTCCCTTGGCGAGTTCTCGTTGGGCATTCACCATGTCGCCGATGGTAATCATCGGGAAGGTGCTGCCGTAGGGCTTGCCGGTGCGCGGGTTAATGGAGGCGGGGCCAGTTGTGCCTTTGCAGCCGCCTAAAATGTTGCTGCACACGACAAAGAATTTATCTGTATCGACCGGTTTTCCGGGGCCGATCAAGGCGTCCCACCAACCGGGTTTCTTGTCGTTCTCGGTATAGTATCCGGCTACGTGGGCATCGGCCGTTAACGGGGAACACACCCAGACCACGTTGCTTTTGTCTGTGTTCAGTGTTCCGTACGTTTCGTAACGGATAGTCAGCGCCGGGAGTGTCTTACCACACTCCAGCATGAAGCCCTGTTCACCATAATCTTTTTCGAAAGTCTGGGGAACTACGGGACCGACGCTGTTTTTATGCAAAAATTCACTCATATGCATAAATTTAGAAAATGGTTGCCCAAATTAGGGTTAAATAATGAACAATGACTAATTAAAAATGAAGAAAATAGCAGAATATAGTTTAAATGGTGATAGTTAGTTATAGCTTCTGTTTATGACTTGGCTCAAACTTTCAAAAAGGTTATAAAATTACTTTTTCCTTACAAAATGGACGAGGAAGGCTCCAAAAGGGTTCAAAAAAAGGACTCTCTTTGCTACATTTGGCGCGGTTTGTAAACAAATAGTTAAGAAAAAGGTGTAAAGATGGTAATTGAACCGATGATCCGCAGCAATATGTGCGTGAATGCTCACCCTCAAGGCTGCGCCATGGATGTGAAGCGCCAGATTGAATACGTACAAAAGAAGCGCGCTGAACGTGGTACCCCGAAAGAGGCTCCGAAGACGGTTCTTGTGTTGGGATGTTCGACCGGCTATGGACTTGCTAGCCGAATTTCGGCGGCGTTTGAATTCGGTGCCGCGACAATCGGTGTGTCGTTTGAAAAAGAAGGTGCTGATGAACCTCGCCAGAAACCGGGTACGCCTGGCTGGTATAACAACATGGCTTTTGACAAGTTCGCTCATGAAGCGGGCCTTGAATCGGTAACTTTTAATGGCGATGCATTCTCCCATGAAATGCGCAAGAATGTGATTGACACCTTGAACAAGATGGGTCGTAAGGTCGATTTGCTGGTGTACAGCGTGGCATCGAGCGTGCGCGTGGATCCGGACAACGGAACGCTTTATCGCAGCGTGTTGAAGCCGATAGGCGAAACTTTCTCGGGCGCAACGATTGACTGTATGACCGGTAAAATCAGCACGATTAGCGCAGAGCCCGCCAACGAAGAAGAAATGGCGAACACCGTGAAGGTGATGGGTGGCGAAGATTGGGCTCTTTGGATTCGTCAGCTTAAGGCTGCTGGCGTGCTTGCCGAAGGCGTGAAGACTGTTGCCTATTCTTACATTGGCCCGGCTTTGTCGCATGCGATTTACCGCGACGGTACGATTGGTGGCGCCAAGAAGCACCTGGAAGCAACCGCTAGGGAACTTGATGCAGAACTCCAGAAGGAATTGAAGGGCGAAGCCTACGTGTCCGTGAACAAGGGCTTGGTCACACGCTCCAGCGCCGTGATTCCTATTATCCCGCTGTACCTTTCGGTGCTCTTTAAGGTGATGAAGGAACAGGGAAGTCACGAAGGTTGCATTGAACAGATGGAGCGCCTGATGAACGAACGCCTTTATACGGGTAGTGCTGTTCCGACTGACGAAAACCACTTGATTCGTATTGACGATTGGGAACTCGATCCGAAGGTTCAAGAAGAAGTGAACAAGCGCATGGCAACCATCACGCAAGAAAATCTTGCTCAGGTGGGCGACCTCGCAGGCTACCGTCACGACTTCTTGGCAACCAACGGTTTTGACATCGAAGGCGTAGATTACAGCGCCGACGTGAAGAGCGTCGAGACGATTTAATAGAAGTCTTATGTTGTGAAGCTAAAAAGGCGCGGGTAAAACCGCGTCTTTTTTTTATATTTGGGACATGTATATTATTGTAGGTCTCGGAAATCCTGGTACTCAGTATTCTAACACACATCACAACGCCGGTTTTATGGCGGTCGAAAAACTTGCTGATTCGAGCAAGGACTGGAAAAGCGAACATAAGGCGCTCACCATGAAGGTGAACATCGCAGGCGAGGAATGCCTGCTGGTGAAGCCGCAGACTTATATGAATTTGTCTGGTGAGGCCGTGCAGGCATTGATGACGTGGTACAAGGTGAAGGTGGACCACCTGCTCGTTTTCAGCGATGATATTAATTTGGATGTAGGCCGTATCCGTTGCCGCAAAGACGGCAGTCATGGCGGTCAGAACGGACTGCGCAATATCATTGAGCATGTGGGCGACAAGTTCCCGCGTATCCGCTTTGGCGTGGGCAAGTGCCCGCCCAAGTATGACTTGAGCAACTGGGTGCTCGCCAAGTTCCCGCCCGAAGATCGCCCGGCCTTTGACGAGGCCATTTCGAAAGTCCCTGCCCTTGTAGAATGCTACTTCAAGTTCGGCATCGAAAAGTGCATGGAACGCTACAACGGCAAGTAAAACCGACTTTTTACAATATTTCTAGCGGTATACAGCTAGGATTTGCGCGTGAAAATTACTATATTCTATGCGCAAAAGAGGTACTTTATGAAACTTTTGCCAGAAGCTTTGACGTTTGACGACGTCCTCCTTGTTCCCGCTGAATCTTCTGTTCTTCCGGCTCAGACCGATGTGAGCACTCAGCTCGCCCCGAATATCAAGCTGAACATTCCTATTATCAGTGCCGCTATGGATACCGTGACGACGGCTCCGCTCGCCATTTCTTTGGCTTTGCAGGGTGGTCTCGGCATTATCCACAAGAACATGAGCATCGAAGACCAGGCCGAAGAAGTTCGCAAGGTCAAGCGTTGGCAGTCCGGTATTGTGACCAATCCGGTGACGCTCGATGCCGACGAACCTGTGTCTGCAGCTTTTGAACTCCGCGCCCGTAACAAGGTGAGCGGTTTCCCGATTCTTTCCAAGGGTAAACTCGTGGGTATGCTCACGAGCCGTGACCTCCGCACGGTGAGCGACATGAACGTGAAGATCCGTGCCGTGATGACCAAGAATCCGGTGACGGCAAGCCCGAAGGTGAGCCTTGCCAAGGCGAAGGAAATCCTCGCCGAAAAGCGTATCGAAAAGCTCCCGCTCGTGGACGCTTCTGGCGCCTTGAAGGGCCTCATCACGATGACTGACATTTTGAAGCGCGAAAACAACCCGAACGCTAGCCTCGACAAGAATGGCCAGTTGCTCGTGGGTGCCGCTGTCAGCACTTCTGCAAATACTCTTGAACGCGTGGCTGCCCTCGTGGATGCCGGCGTTGACCTGTTGATTATCGATACGGCTCACGGCCACCACATCGGTGTGCGCAACATGGTGAAGACCGTTCGCAAGAAATATCCGAAGCTCACGATTTGCGCCGGTAACGTTTGCACACCGGAAGCCGTGGAAGAACTCGCCAAGTGCGGTGCCAACATCGTCAAGGTGGGTATCGGTCCGGGTTCCATCTGCACGACTCGTATCGTGGCTGGTGTGGGTTACCCGCAGTTCTCCGCTGTCGTGGAATGCGGCAAGATGGCTCGCAAGGTCGGCGTGAAGATTATCGCTGACGGTGGCCTCAAGTTCTCTGGTGACATCGTTAAGGCTCTCGCCGCTGGCGGTCACGCCGTGATGGTGGGCTCCCTGTTTGCCGGTACCGAAGAAGCTCCGGGCGAAGTGATTCTCGCTGATGGCCGTAGCTACAAGAGCTATCGCGGCATGGGTTCTCTCGGTGCCATGAAGGCTGGTTCTGCTGACCGTTACTTCCAGGGTGGCGTTCAGGAACCGCGCAAGTTCGTTCCGGAAGGCATTGAAGGCCGCGTTCCTTACAAGGGACCGCTCCGTGACACCGTTTACCAACTCATTGGCGGTATCCACTCTGCTATGGGTTATGCCGGTGCTGCTAACCTCGAAGAACTCTACAAGAAGGCAACCTTTGTCCGTATTACGGGCGCAGGCCTCCGTGAATCTCATCCGCACGATGTGACCATCACGAAGGAAGCTCCGAACTACAGAACGGGCGAATAATTCCGCTTTTTCGATGTATAAAAAAGCCCGCGATTCAAATCGCGGGTTTTTATTTGTTTTGCAAATGGAACTGTGCTGATTTTAGAACGGGAACGTTAAACCGATACCGAGGGGCAATACAACCTTGTTGTTGTCAAGATAACCGTATTCCTTGTTCAGGTTCGTGTAGTAACTGCCGTCTCCGGCGAAGAACTCGAAACCAGCTTCCACGTAGGCGCCGAAATGCTTCACGAACAGCACTTCCGCACCGATACCCAGCACGACTCGCCAGTAGTTCACCGTCTCGGTGTATTCCTTGTAGACGCCTGCGCCGATGTCGCGGTCTCGGTCGTATTCGCCGTGGACCCAGTCGGAAGTCAGAAACGTGTAGAAGTAGCGGGATTCCATGGGGTAGTAGATGAGCGAGATGCCGACCTGGAAAATATCTTCCGTGTAGTCGGTGAAGTGCACGCCCACGTTGAAGATTTCTTGCGCAACGACGTATTCAAGCGAGACTATGCCGCGGCTCGGAGATTTGATACCCGCGGTGGCGACGAGCGTGTAGACAGGGGCGTCCTTGCCGTAGACCATGCGCTGAGATGAACTGGATTCTGCGCCAAGGAGGACGAGTCCTCCGTCGCCGCTCGAGGATGAAGATTCTTCGGCCGCCGATGACGATGATGCCGTTGTCGCCAAGGGTTCGGTTTCGCCGGTGCTTGTGGCAGAACTGGCGTCGTCTTCGGGAGCAAACTTCTGATCCATGATCGAAGCGAAGGCGTCTTCCGACGAAGACGATTCGACTGCCGATGACAATTCATTTGCCGACGAGCTGGACTCCTGCGCGAATGAGATCGGCGCGAGGAGTGCAACGACGAGCGAGATTGCCTTGAAGAGAGTCTTCATTACTTGTTCAACTTTTCCGTAGCGGCGGCGACGCTGAGCAGGTCGGCTTCCTGGAACGGCTTGCCGATCCACTGGAGGCCCACGGGGAGTCCGCCAGCCATGCCGCACGGCACGCTCACGCCCGGGAGGCCGGAAAGGTTCAGGCTCACGGTGTAGATGTCGCTGAGGTAAACGGCCATTGGGTCGGATTCGTTCATGCCGCACTTGAGCGGGAGACCCGGCATCGTGGGGCTTGCGATCACGTCGCAGCTTTCGAATGCCTTGTTGAAGTCGTCGGTAATCAAGCGACGGACCTTCTGGGCCTGCACGTAGTAGGCATCGTAGAATCCTGCGGAAAGCACGTAGCTGCCGAGAAGAATACGGCGCTGGACTTCCTTGCCGAAACCTTCGCTGCGGGACTTGGCGTACAGGTCAAAGAGCTTGCGGGCTTCTTTGCTGCGGTAGCCGTAGCGAACGCCGTCGTAGCGGGAAAGGTTCGAGCTAGCTTCGGCGGTTGCAATGATGTAGTAGCTGGACACGGCGTAGCTGATGTGCGGAAGGCTGATTTCCTTGAGGGTGGCGCCTTCGGCTTCAAGCTTTTTGAGCATGCCTTCGATGGCGGCCTTGCACTGCGCGTCGAGACCTTCGCCGAAGTATTCCTTGGGAACGCCAATCACCTTGCCCTTCACGCCGGCGTCGAGCTTTGCGGTAAAGTCTTCGGTCGGGCGAGTGCTGGTGGTGTTGTCGTGCGGGTCGATACCGCAGATGGCGCCGAGGAGCGTGGCGGCATCTTTAACGGTTGCACCGAAGGGGCCAATCTGGTCCAAAGAGCTAGCGTAAGCGAGCAAGCCATAACGGGATACACGGCCGTAGGTGGGCTTGAGGCCCACAACGCCTGTGCAGGCAGCGGGCTGACGAATAGATCCACCGGTGTCGGAGCCAAGAGCACAGGCGACCGTGCCACTGGCCACGGCTACGGCCGAACCGCCACTGGAGCCTCCCGGAACGCGGGATTCGTCGAGCGGGTTGATGACCTTGCCGAAATAAGAAGTTTCGTTGCTGGAACCCATGGCGAATTCGTCCATGTTCGTCTTTCCAACGATCACGGCGCCGGCGGCTTCGAGCTTTTCAATAGCGGTAGCGGTGTAGGGGGCAACAAAGTTTTCAAGAATCTTGGAGGCGGCGGTCGTGCGCGTGCCTTCGATGCACATATTGTCCTTCACGGCAACGGGGATGCCGTCGAGGGCACCCAAAGTCTTGCCTTCAGCGCGGCGCTTGTCGGATTCGGCAGCCTTTTGAAGGGCGCGTTCGTTCAAGACGCTAATGTATGCATTTAAATTCTTGGTAGATTCAATCTTTGCGAGGGATTCTTCAGCGAGGGCCACGGCAGTCTTGCTGCCGTTGGCGAGCTTGTCGCTCAATTCTTGGATGGTCTCCATTACTTTCCTCCGGACCATTTCATGATGTAGATGCCGAGGATCATGCCGATAACGCTTACCACGTTCAGCTTGATGCCCACACCGAAGGCAAACCTGACGAGATACAGGTCAAGGATTACCGGTTCGGGTCTGTCGGCAAAACCGATGTTGAGGTTAAAGGACGAAACGAAGAAGTTGTGGACGACGTTGTTGTATCCACCAGCATTCATCAGTTCGCCAAGCTGACCGAACAGCACACCGAGGCATTCGCCAAGGATTCCGCCGATAATCAGGCCAAGCACGATAAAAACCAATAAACGGCCAAAAGTATTATTTCGATTCATGGCTGTTAATATAGAAAATAGTGGATGCTGGAAATGTATAATGAGTAATGAGGAATGGGTAATGAGACAAATGCTGGATGAAAAATTTAATTTTACATTCTGCGTTTTAATTACTCATCTCACATTGCACATCTACTTAATGCTCCAGTCGATGGGTTCCAGGCCTTTGCTCTTTAGGTATTCGTTAGCCTTACTAAAGTGCTTGCATCCGAAGAAACCGCGATAGGCAGAAAGGGGACTCGGGTGCGGGGCCGTTAAAATCAGGTGACCGCGATTTTTGGCGACGAGTTCCTGCTTTTTGATGGCGAAGCTGCCCCAAAGTAAAAATACCAGGTTCTCGCGAGTCTCGGACAGGCGCTTGATGATGGTGTCGGTAAATTGTTGCCAACCGATTCCGGCGTGGCTTGCTGCCATGTGGGCACGAACCGTGAGCGATGCGTTCAGCAAGAGGATTCCCTGGTGAGCCCAGCTTTCCAGGTTTCCATGCGGGGGCGGATTGATGCCCAAATCGTCGTGGAGTTCCTGGAAGATGTTGATGAGCGAGGGCGGCGGTTGGATTCCCATGGGCACAGAGAAGCAGAGCCCGTGTGCCTGGCCCGGGTTGTGGTAGGGGTCTTGTCCGATGATGACGGCCTTGACCTTATCGACAGGACAAAAGTCGAGGGCTGCAAAAATCTGGGATCCCGGCGGGTACACCACGTGGTGTTCTGCCTTTTCTTGCAGAAGTTTTTCTTTGATCTGCTTAAAATAGGGTTGCTCGAACTGGTCGGCGAGCAGGTTCAGCCAGGATTCTTCAAGTTTAACGGACATTGACTTTCCTTGCAAGTATTGCGACTTTTTCACCGTAGGCGCGGGTGTAGAATAATATAGCGGATTCCTTGCCCTTGGGTTTTAAACGCTTGATTTCGGCATCGGGGTCGAGTTTTACGCCGCGGAGTTTGAGCGTGATTTTGCCGATGTTGTGTTCTTTAAGCATGGCGCGCACGGCACCTGTTGCAATTTCGGTGTGGGCAAGCACTTCGTAGCAGGCAAATCCAGTAGCCGGCAGGGGAGTGGCGCTTGCCACGTAGGCGATGCCTTCTGAAATCAGGTGGGCGCTTGGGTCGCAGGCGAGAACCGCCTGGTTAAAGAGGTGGCTTCGAATGAGGACGGGTGCCGGTTCCGAGATGTACTGGCTGATTTCGCCGAGGGGCAGGTCGCTCTTGCTGGTCGCGGTGCGGTAAGTGCGGTCCTTGCCTTCGAGGCTGTCGTTTTTGTCCAGTTTCTCTTGAAGGTCGTCGTCCAAGGTTTCGGAGGAACGGTCGCGCGCCCGGCTCCATTCGGCAAGCGATTCGCCGGACTTGTCGATGATGACGGCGCGTACGGTGTCCGGATTCTTGGCGTGGGCGCCGAACAGCACGAGGCATTCGCGGCAGTCGCTGTGGCCGCCCAAATAAAGAATCTCGGTGCCGTTGGGGATTTCGGCCGGCGGGTATCCGGGCGGGAGCTTGGCCATGCCGCCCTTGTAATGCTTGCTGATTTCAATGACTTCTTCGAGCGTGGGCGTCAGATTGCGCAAGTCTCGCTGGTTTTCGCCTTCGATGGCGCGACGGGCTGGGTCGATGGTGAAGTAGTCGGCTCCGTTTTCGACCGAGCGCACGTCGCAGCACTGGGTGCCTACGGATTTTCCGAGGGCCTGCATGTTGTAGCGGTACATGGCGAGGCGGTTCTCGTCGAGGTCGAAGCCGGTAACCTTTAGGGTTTCGGGCAAGAAAAGGCTGTCGCCACCCATGCCGCAGCAGAGGTCGTTCACGGAGCCTTCGCTTGGCCAAAGGTTAGCCTTCCAGCGACCGATATCTTTTGCGGTGCTCTGCTCCAGGGCGAGCTTGTCGCAAAGCAGAAAGGCTTTTTTCTGTTTGGCATCGCCGAAGAATTTTTCGCGGAACTTGGGGACAAGCGCCATGTAGTCCATGATGGCAGCACGTTCTTCGTTGCTGAACCCTTCCTTATTCAGGTAGGTGGAAACCTGCAATGCGTCTAGCCGCTTAGAAAAGGCTTCTTCGATAAAGCCTTGGATCTTGGCAGAGGTGAGCAGGTCCCAGAAATTCATGTTTGCAAAGATACCTTTTTTGAATTTAATTATATTACAAGGCATGAATAATTCCCTTGATTTTATCGGCGATGTTCACGGGCACTGCGATGAACTCCGCGCCTTGCTGCAAAAGCTGGGCTATGTGGAGTCCGAAGGTGCGTTCCGGTATCCGGGCGGTGATCGATCGGTAGTATTCTTGGGCGATTACGTAGACCGCGGTCCCAAGGTACGCGAAACGTTGAACTTGGTGCGTGCCATGCGCGATGCCGGGTCGGCGATTGCGTTGATGGGTAACCACGAATTCAACATGCTTTCGTTCTGGCAAAAGAACGGTGCCGGTGGCGGCCATGTTTTGCACCGCTTTAAAGACGGCTTTTTGCGTGAACACAGCTTCAACAAGATTGCGATTCATTCACGGACGGTGACCTCTTTCGTGGGGCGTAAGCAGGAATTTATGGATGTCCTTGATTTCGTGAAGACGCTGCCGATTTACCTGGAAACAGAATCTTTTAGGGCGCAACATGCCTGCTTTGATGTCGATGCCGTTGCCGCGTTAAGGCGCGAAGGCATTACCTGCTTTGCCGACGGCAATTTCGATGAACTCATCGCCCGCGCCAATGACGAAGATTTTGAATATGAAGACAGCCTTTTTGTGCCCATGAGTACGCTCTTGAAAGGCCCTGAAATGCCTTTGCCCGAAGGCGAACATTTTACCGATGCCGAAGGCGTTCGTCGCATTAAGACCCGTATTGCCTGGTGGCTAGACCCGACCAAGGCTAGCTTCCGGGAACTTTGCTTTCAGCCGGGGGTTTCGATGGATGTAGAATCCGAAGTTTTGCCGTCGGTGCGTGCACGGAATTTTTACGGCGAAAACGAACGCCCCGTATTCTTTGGACATTATTGGCTGACGGGGCTCCCGAAGTTGATTCGTGACAATGTATGCTGTCTCGATTTTAGCGTAGCCGGTTACCGCGGAAATGGTCGATTGGTGGCCTATCGCTTTGACGGCGAACAGAAACTGGATGAAAGTAAGTTCGTATGGGTAGAAGCCTCGTCGTTATAAAGAAATTGGCATCCTTGAAGTTTACGGCCGTGCTGTTGGTGGCGTTTTTGCTGCTGACTTTTTGGGGCGTATTGGCGCAGGCCAATGCCGAGTCTGCCGGACTTCCGGCATCTGTCGCGGTGGATCGCTTTTTTGGTAGCTATTTCATTTGGATTTTAGGTGTCATTCCGCTGCCGGCATTTAAAGGCCTTGTGGTATTGTCTGCCGTGAATGTCCTCGCGTCGCTCTTGTTCCGCATGCCTCGCGGACTGAAGAATGTGGGACTGTGGATAATGCATGTCGCGCTGCTGGTTTTGCTTGTTGGCGGAATTGCCGAAAGTGAAATCAAGCGGGAATACAACGGCTATCGAGATGTGTCTATTTCCAACGCGACGGTTTCTTTTTTCGCCGTCGATGACAGCTTGAGAGTGACTCCGGTCGAGGTAAATGAAAAAGAATATGCTTACTCGGTTCATTATCATGGTAGGGTAGACGATGTAATGGGAACGTCGGTGGATTTGTACAAGGCAACCTACGACCCCTTGCGTTTTGTGCCTTATGCGTTTATGGCGTTGTTCCTTTTAGGGGCGCTTGTTCATTATGCGATAAAGGTCCGTTGTAAGCAGACGTCAAAAAAGCTAGAAGTGCTTAAGGCTTTGTCCTTTGTGGCCATTCTTGCGGCTTTCCCCATGGACGCTCATGCTTCAGAGCGCCCGGTCCCGATTTGGGAGGCTCTGCATTCGGATACTCCGATTTTGGTTGAAAACGCGGTGCGTCCCTTTGATTCTTTTGCGCGAGGCTTTCTTGACGACTTGAGCGGCCGTGTGACCTATAAGAAACTTACGGCGGCAAATGTGGTCCGCCAGATTCTGGTCGCTCCCGGAACGGCCAGAAATTATGACTTGTTCAAGGTACTCCGTAGCGATGTGTCCGTGATTCTTCGCTTGCCGCATCAAAAGCGTTACGTGAGCTATGCGGAGCTGGCCCCGTTGAAAGATATCCTCAAACTTTATGCGACGCGCAACGATGACTTGCCGGCGACTGCTGAAATGCGGCGTCTTTATTCAAATGTACTTCTGTATGAATCGGTTGTGGATCGTACTGCGTTTTCGATTATCGCTAAGCATTCCCTGACGCATTCCAATGTATACCCTCGCCGGTTAAAGGCTGAAGTTTTGTACCACTGGCTGAATCTTGCCTTATTTGCCTTTGTGGGCGCTTTGCTGGCATGTATTCTCTCTTCGCTGAATGTGGTGCTCCGTTCTTTAAAGTTAGATGCTGTTGCCAATATCATGTGTATCGTTACGGCAGTCATTTTGACGGCTTTGTTTACGATGCGCGCTTATGTCGCTGCCCGCCCTCCGATGTCTAGTTTGTATGAAATCGTGATGCTGGTGGCGTTGATGCTGATGGTTTTTGAATCGGGTGCGTTTATTTTCTGCAAGCGTCGCACTTATACCTTGATGATTCCCGTGACGTTTATGGCTGCGGCCCTTTTGTTCTTTGCCAAGTTCGTGCTGGAGCCGGGCGATACATTCCAGCCGATTCCGAATGTGTTGAACTCTTCGGTGTTCTTGACCATTCACGTGTTTGCGATTGCGCTTGGCTTTGCATCGATGATTTTGTCGGGGGTGGTTGCCCATTTGGTGCTTTACCGAAAAGCAAAGCAGACTCCGATTTTTTCGCTGATGTATGGAACGCTCGTTTTTGGCATGGTATTTACGATTCTTGGAACGCTTCTCGGTGGCGTGTGGGCTGATTTTGCGTGGGGCCGTTTCTGGGGGTTTGACCCGAAGGAATGCGGCGCGCTGTTTGTGATTCTCTGGGCGCTACTTTCAATCCATTTGTGGGCGGGTAAAGTAATTTCGCCGCGGGTGTTTGCCCTGTTGAATGCGCTCAACGTGATTGTCACGTTCCTCTGTTGGTTCGGGGTGAATTTGCTTGGTGTGGGCTTGCACAGTTATGGATTCCAGAGCGGCTCTTTGACATGGCTTGCGCTGTTTGTGGGGATTGATCTGATTGTGATAGCGTATCTTGGATGCCGAAAATTCTAAGCCCTCATCGCACATTCCTCATCTTGCACCTTACATTTTTCTATCTTTCTACCCATGCTTCAATGGGATACTCTGCTTTCTGCGACGCGTTACGGGCACCCTGCCGATTTGGACCCGAACCGTTCTGACTTCCACCGCGATTACGACCGTATTGTTTTTTCGACGGCATTTAGGCGCCTTGGCCGTAAAACCCAAGTGCATCCGTTCTCGGTGAACGACCACGTACATAGCCGCCTTACGCACAGTATCGAAGTTTCGAGCGTGGGCAGAAGCCTTGCCATTACGGTGTATCATCTGATTAAAAAGTATTTGCCCAAGTACATTAACGAATACCATTTCGGTACCATCGTGCAGTCGGCATGCTTGGCCCACGATATCGGTAACCCGCCTTTTGGTCATGCCGGTGAAGCCGCCATTCGTGAATGGTTCCGCAAGAATCGCAATTCGGCCCCGCTTCGCGACTTGAACGATACCGAAATTGCCGACTTTGAAAATTTCGATGGTAACGCCCAAGGCCACCGTATTTTGAGCAAGTTGGAATACCATTTCTTGGATGGTGGCATGCGCTTGACTTATGCGACGCTGGGCGCCATGATCAAGTACCCGCAGCTTGCAAAGTTCGGTTCGCCCACAAGTTTGTTCGCCACCGAAGCCGACCTTTATCGCGTGACAGCCTATACCCTTGGCATTCCCGAAGTGGAAACGGGCAAGTGGGTGCGTCATCCGCTGGTGTACCTGATGGAAGCGGCTGACGATATTTGCTACAGCATCTTGGATGTGGAAGACGCCATTGAACTCGGCATTTTGAGCTACGGCGATGTGCGTGGCATGTTCAGCTATCTTTGCGGTCCCGATGTGGATATTGACCGCGAATACCGTGAGAATGGCCAGAATTTCCGCGATTTTCTGAGCAGCGTGCGCGGGCTTGCCATTCAGAATCTGATTGACGATGTGGCCGTAACCTTCGTGAATAACTACGAAGCGATTATGAGCGGTGAACGCGTCAAACACTTGACGAATTTGTCACGTTCCGATGTAATGGAAGGTATCCGTATTGCGAAGCGCTTGGGTGTGGAACGCATTTACCCGGACCGCCGCAAGACCGAACTTGAAGTCGGTAGTTACACCACGCTTGCAACCGTGCTCGACGCTTTCATTAATGGTGTTTACGACTTCCGCTTGAACGGCAACAATTCTTACCGCGCCGACCGTATTGTGCGCCTGATTGGTCAGGCAAAAATCGGTCAGAGCGTGACGGTTGCCGAGGCATACCACCAGGTGCTGGACTTTGTGAGCGGCATGACGGATAACTATGCAACGTATCTGGCTCGTCAGATTGGCGGCCTAGCCATGGGATACTAGTTCCCTATGGTTTGGCTGTTTGATTACGACTTGACCTTGTACGGGGCTGAAGAACGCTGTGTCTTGAATTCCCTGGACCATCGCATTTCGCTATTCGTGCAAAAAACGGTCGGCTGTGATTTTGAAACGGCTCATAAGGTGCGTACCGATTACTTGGAACGCTATGGAACGACACTTTCGGGGTTAATGGCTCTTCACCATACGAATCCTGATGATTTTTTTGACTTCATTCATGAACCGGAGTATTTGATCTACCCCAAGAAGGCGCCTGAAAAGCTTGCTTTGTTGCAAAGCTTAAAAGGCCCGCGATTCGTCTTTACGAATGGCCGCCACGACTGGAGCGAAGCGGGTATGGCCCACATGGGAATCGATTCGGCGATTGACGGCGTTTTTGACTTGAAGTTGCTTGGCTGGGAAGGAAAACCTCACGAAAGCGCATACGACAAAATGGAAAATTGGCTTGCGCAGAAACTTCCGGCGATGGGTTTTGAAATGCCCACGAACAAGCGCGAAATTGTGCTGTTGGATGATGGCCTCCGCAATCTGGAACCTGCGCATCGCCGTGGCTGGACTACGATTTTTGTGAATCCGACCACCGATAGCGCCCCTTATGTGGATTACCATATTCCGCATCTAATGAATTTGGCGGATTTAAAGCTTTAATTTTTGTATTTTATTCTACGTATGAGAAAAATTTCACTGTTTGCATTGATTTGCCTTTTGGCCGTGTCTTTTACTTGGGCCATGCCTGAACCTGCCAAGCGTAACGGTTTTACCAATATGACTGTTACGACGGAGTATTCTGAACTTTTGAAAGAAAAGAATGCTCGCAACGATTCCTTGTTGCCGGCCCTCGATGGCGACAAGGCCTTTGCCGAAGTATTGCGTTTGAATCCGAATTTCTGGAGTCTTGGCGGAGCTATCGATAAAGAAGAATCGGTGGTGACCAAGCTTAATGCAAAGGTGATTTTTATTGACGGTATCCGTGAAGATCCTTTCTGCGAAATCGACAAGAATGCCGGTAGTACTGCTGGCGAATGGAATGTTCGCATTGGCGTGGACTTTGTGTCTGGTGGTTCCAATACGGTGCATATCCACGTGCAGCAGTGCTTGGACTACGTGCGCGATCAGTTGGGCTATGCAATCAAGAAGGGCGACAAGGTCGTCTTTGTGCCGCCTAAGAAGGTGCTCGATAAAATCAAGGAAAGCGAAATTCCGGATGCCATTGATATCGACATGCAGCAAACTCTGCTGAAGGCTCATGAAGATGTGAACCTGACGGGTAAATGCCCCAACAATATTGAAGCGTACATCATTTTGATGGATGTCTACAAACAGGTTAAGAATCAGAAAATGGATTTTGTGGTCATCAACGACCAACTCAACAAAAAGCGCAATGGCGCAGGCCGCGTGCAGAGCTGCGCTTTTAGCCGCGAATGGAACAAACGCTACCACGAAAGCGCAAGCTTTGAATGCGATATCGATAACGACCGCTGCACCTACCGCCAAGAAAATGACGGCAATTCCGAATGGTCGATCAACTACGACAAGGACCGCTTTGAATACATTAACAAAAAGTTCCTGTTCTTCAACAGGAACCCGAAAAGCATTCACAAGGGAGGCACCATGCTCGACTTGCGTCTGTTACGCCTTTCGACGAACTTGTGGCTTGAAGCCTATTTGAACATGAAGGGTGATCCGGTAACGCTTGGTCTGATTATTGTGCCTGGTGGCGACAAGTCTATGGAAGACTATGATGATGGTGGCGATGACGAAGAAGAAGGCTTGATGATGGAATAGCGAAAAAAGACTTGCAAAAGCTTGCGCGATAGAATATATTTGGGATATACAACAAACTAAGAGGAGAAACAATTATGAAACAAAAACTTTTATTCTTCGCTGCCGCGGTTCTGCTTTTTGCCGCGTGCTCGGACGATTCTTCAATCCAGTCGAGTACGGATAAGACGTCCAAGGTTACGACTTCGTGCAAGTTTGATGACTCCTGGTTCGAAGAAGCCTCTGCAAACGGTGGCTTTGCCTTGAAGAAAATGGCTTATGAGGAGTCGGAGCGGGAGCTGGGACGTAGTTTCTATGTCGTGGACCAGGAGGATTCTGTGCTTTTTGTGGTCACGGGAGTAGTTGATGCTTGCAATAGGTTGATTCGTGATATAGGCATGCGCATGGAGGGCGATACGCTCTACGCGACCCTAAACTATGAGCCGGATGTGGGGACAAATTGCCTCTGTTTTTGGGTGGATATGTCGTTTACGGCAGCAAAAAAGTATGGATCAGCGAAGACGATAATTATTGGTGACGAGGTATTCCCGTACCGCGAAAAGGCTGAAAAGGCGGAATCTTCTTCGGAAGAGTGAGTTTTGAGATTCTTTTACCAAAAAAACACCTTTTTGCCGGTCCGCCCGGCATTTTTTATTATATATTTGCTACAGATAGATTTATAAGGAGTTCTTATGAAAAAGTTTGTCAAGGCTTCTCTTGTTGCAGCCATGCTTGCTGCTCCGATCATGGCCGACGAAGAATTCGGCGGTATCGGTGTTACGATTTACCAGATTCGTGATGGCGTAAAGGTCGCCGAAGTGATTCCGGGTACTCCTGCTGCCGACACCAAGCTCCAGGCCGGTGACGTGATTACCGCTGTTGACGGTGTGAGCCTCAAGGGTAACGATATCGAAGCATCCAAGTCTATGCTCCGTGGTACGGTGAACAAGCCGCTTGAAATCACTTACGTGAGCGATGGCGAAACTTATACCGCTACGATCCGTCGCGCCCAGATTACCGTGAAGGATTTGGAAAGCGCCAAGGTGGAATCCTGGTACAATAAGGCTGAATTCAACGCCCAGGAACTCGAAACCTATGCAAGCGCAACCGAAAGCAACAACAAGCAGCTTGTTGCCGTGCTCCAACAGGGCTCGCTGGTTGCTTCTGATGCCAAGGTGCGTGCAACAAACCTGAACGGCATTTATGTGGAACGCGTGAATGAATTTGCTCCGGCTCCCAAGGTGAATAGCAACATGAAGCCCTCTTCTGCTATGCTCAAGGGCTTTAGCCGCAAGGCCATTAGCTTTGACCTCAAGTCTGCCGGCACTGCAATCATTACGATTCTGAATTCCGACGGTGCCGAAGTGGCTTCTCTCCGCGCTGACAATGCTCAGCCGGGCTTCAACACGCTTCGTTGGAATGGCGAAAACGTTCCGAGCGGTCGTTACCTTGTTCGTATTGACCACAACGGCTCCGTTTCCGGCAAGAACGCCGTGCTGAAGTAATTCAAGCGCTAATCGCTTTTCTTACAACCTCCGACAAAAATCGGGGGTTTCTTTTTTTGCATTTTTCTAAATTATCGCCAACGTGATTTTATCTAGAACCCATCGTATTCTGTGGGCTTTTTTGGCATTATGGATTTTTGCCATCGCCACTCCGACCGCCTTCGGCCAGGAGATGACTCGCTTTGAACTCGAAGAGCGTGTACAAGAAGAAGAGGATACGACGGAAGTTGACTGGATGAACGACACGACCGGTGTGGATACCATTGAATACCGCGCCGTGGACTTGGTTTACGATGTCGATAAATCGACCTTTAACCTGAATAACAGTGCCCAGCTCAAGTACCGTACTGCTACGCTGGATGCCGACACGATTTTGTTTGATCAGGAAAACAGTATTCTGGCGGCGACGGGCGATCCGGTGCTGCGCGAAACCAAGAACCCTTCGCTTTCGGGAATGCGGCTCAAGTACAACATGAAAAGCCGTATCGGTGAAATCTATTACGCGACTACCTACCAGGATAATCAGCAGCTGAACGGCATGGAAGTGCGAAGGCTTCCGGACCAAAGAATCCAGATTGCGCGTGGCGACTTCAGTACTTGTAACGACTCGACTCACCAGCACTTCTATTTCTACGGACGTCGCATGGTGGTAAAGCCTAAAGAGACGATTACTGCGCGTCCGGTGGTGCTGAATATTGCCGATGTGCCGGTGGCGGTGCTCCCGATGATTGTTGCGCCTTTGAAGAGTGGACGTAAGTCAGGTTTGTTGACTCCGAAGTTCGGTGGTGACCAAAAACAGGGTTACTACATGAGTAACCTCGGCTTTTATTATGCTGCAAACGACTACTGGGATGCAACGGTCAAGGGCGACATTATTGAAGGCGACGAAGCAAGGTTTGAACGCTCTACCTTGACGGGTGAGGTGCGATACAAGAAACGTTACGTACTCGATGGAAACGTGTCCTATACTTCGTACCTCGAAGAATTTGACATGGCGAACAGCGGTTACGATATCCGCTTTACGCATAACCAGAACTTGACTCCCGATGGCAAGCAGACGTTGAGTGGTTCGGGCTCCTTCGTCAGTAGCCAGAGTATCCGTAAAGACAAGGCTCTCGATGCCGAGACGATTTTGAACCAGCAAGCGAATGCGCAGTTGACTTATTCTGGCCGCTTTGGAACGAACAAGAGCCTTACGGTGAAGGCTCGCCAGAACCACAACTTGGTGACGGACATGATGGAACGTGAAATTCCGGATATCCAGTACCGCATGAGTGGTCAGCTCTTTACTTTTGAACTGGATGAAGATGAAGAAGCGTATGAAGACGGCTCGTTCATAAGCTACCTTGAAAAGTTCAATTACAACTTTAACAACCGCTTTAACTATTACACCAAGCGAGCCCGCGATACGGTCAATGCCGTAGACACGACGGCAGAATATGTTGGCTATACGGGTACGTATTCTATGGATTACTCGGGTACGCTGTTCGATGTCATCAATATCACGCCGCGTGCCACCTTTACGGGTTATTGGACTGGAACGGGTTGGATCAATCCCGAAGATTCACTCAAGTACCGCAAGCGCTACATGAGCCTTGATCCCGAACATGATGAATATGGCCAAGTGGCTTACAACCACAATTACAGCATTTCCGCCGACACAAAACTTTATGGTATTTGGGTTCCTGAAATTGGTCGATTTACGGGCGCAAGGCATGTGCTCTCGCCGAGTGTGTCTTACACGTATGCCCCAGAAATTGATACCGTGAAAAAGTTCGCCCCGCATCCGCTGTTGGGGCAGACTCCGTACCAGATTGAACAGAAGACCATTGGCTTTGGCCTCAACAATGACTTTGATATCAAGTACTTGAAGGTGGTAGGCCATGCGGCCGATACGACCAAGGGCGACACGGCGAAGGCGGTGGAAGACCAGTATGGTACACGTCGCTTGCTCACGACTCGCCACAACGTCTCGTATAACTTTGCCGCAGATTCTCTGCAGTTCTCGGACATTACGTCTTCGTTCGGTTTCCAGATTTTGCCAGACTACTTGTTTACGATCAACACTCGCCATAGCGTGTATCACAAGTTCACCGAAGACCCGAACAAGGTGCAGATGCCGGAACTTATTTACTGGGGTTACGATTTTTCGAAACGCTTTAGCTGGAGTGGCGAATTCAATGGTGGTCTTCCGTCGCAGTTGGGCAAGTACGAAATGCTCAAGTGGACCTTTGGCTTTGACTACAGCTACAGCTTTAGCAGTACTCGTGTGGCTCGAGACTTGTTCCAGGACCGCGTGACCCATTCTACGGGAATTAGCGCGAGCTTGCAACCCACTAAGAACTGGGAAATGACTTACAGCACCCGTTACAACTATAACGAAGGTCGCTTCGTGACGCATAGCTTTACTTTTAACCGTGTGTTGCACTGCTGGCAGCTTGACTTTAGCTGGACGCCGACGGGTCCTGCTGCGGGCTGGAGTTTCTCGATTTACGTGAGAGATTTGCCGGATATCAAGCTCAATGCGGGTAGCACGGAGACGAACTAAACGAAAAAAAGTTTGGATGGAATGAGATGGGTAAAACGAAAGTGATTCTGGCGAGCGGGTCTCCGCGGCGCAAAGAAATCTTGAACCTGATAGGCGTGAACTTTGAGGTGGTGGTCTCGAACGAAGAAGAAAAGCCGACTTCGACGAACCCGCTGGATTTTCCGAAAGAGAACGCCTCCATAAAGGCGCTTGCCGTTTCGCGCAAGATGCCTTCTGAAATCGTGCTTGGCTTTGACACTCTGGTGTTTCTGGACGGCCAGCCTTTGGGTAAGCCGCATTCCGAGGCGGAGGCCCTGGAAATGCTTTCGAAGCTTAATGGCAGATCGCACAAAGTAATAACTGGCGTGGCCATAGCCCATGGCGGACAAATTATTAAAGCGGAATGTGAGGAAACAGAGGTTGTTTTTAGAGACTGTTCCAAACAAGAACTCGAAAATTATGTAAATTCTAAGGACCCGATGGATAAGGCTGGCGCTTATGGAATTCAGACCGGTGGCGCAAGGCTTATCAAGGAAATCCGGGGGTGCTACTACAACGTGGTGGGTTTGCCTGTAGCGCGGATGCTCGAGATGTTGGTTGATATGAAGGTAGAGGTATAATGTCTAATCCAGCAGAAGAAATACGACCCGAAGAAAAACTGGGTCAGTTTATTGCAAGAGTTCGTGAAAGCCGCAAGATGACGGTGGAAGAACTTGCTGATTCAATTAAGCTTGGTGTCTCTTATATTAAGGCGATTGAAGCAGGCGACTGGAGAACGTTCCCGGTGGCTGCTTATGTACGTGGTTATTTACGTTCTATTTCTCACGTTTTGAATTTGAATGCCGACCAGGTGCTCAAGGCTTACAATGCCGAAAGCGGTGCTCCGGTTGAAACTGATTTTAACGATGTGTCGGCGGGCCGCAAGCTTGCTCCTCTCAAAGAGGGTGAAATCAAGAAAAAGAGCATGGCTGTCCCCGTGGTGCTCGTGCTTCTCGTACTGGCATTCCTAGTCGCATCTCATTTCTTGGATTTGGAATCCTTGGCTCAGCAGTCTAACGAACAGCAGCCCGCAGAAAAGCTCCCGGTTGCTGTCGAAGATTCCATGACCCAGGAAATTCCGGATGGTGCCGAGGCTGTTCCGGCTGATTCCATGGCTGCGGTTGATACTGCCGCTAAGGATTCTTCTGCAAACCAGGTCGCTGCCAATACGACGGTGAGCCAGGCTGTGGTGGATTCGGCTATCAAGAAGTCTGACTTGCCGGCATCTGCAACGATTTTCATTTCGTCTGATTCCAAGAAGGATACCGCAAAGGCTGCTGTTCCGACTACACCCAAGACTAGCAAGACGAATTTCGTGTTGATCGGTTCTGGTGAATCTCTTTCTTGGGTTGGCCTCAAGCGCCGCGAAGATGCTGATTCCTTCTTGAAGGAAGCAAACATTTCTAGAGCCGGTGTTCGCATGGTTTATAACACGAACGATACTTTGTGCGTAACTATCGGCGATCCGACGGCTATTGCCAAGATGCTCTTGAACGGTGTCGAAACTCCGCTCCCCGAAATGAAGTTCGGCCGCGTGACACGTTTCCGCGTGTATGGTGGCGTGATTGTTAAAAAGTAGAGGTCTATGATGCGTAGCACGACTCTCACTCGAAAGACCGGCGAAACCGATATTACCCTTTCTCTGAACCTGGATGATTCTACTCCGGGTAAGATTAGTTCCGGTAACGGCTTTCTGGACCACATGCTTAATTTGTTCCAAATTCATGGTGGAATCCACCTGGATTTGACTTGCGTGGGTGACGTCCATGTCGATATGCACCACAGCATGGAAGACATTGCGATTGTGCTTGGTCAGGCCTTGGTGGAATGCCTGGGCGACAAGAAGGGAATCGAACGCTACGGATTCTACTTTGTCCCGATGGACGAAGCTTTAAGCCGCGTTTGCATTGACTTCAGTAACCGCATTGGTTTTGTGTGGAACGTGAAGCTTCCGGCTGCCATGGCTGGCGGTATCGAAGCGAGCATGTTCGAACACTTCTTCAAGAGCCTTTGCGAAAATGCCCGCATGAACTTGCACGTGGAACTGTTCTATGGTAACGATAATCACCACTGCCTTGAAAGCATCTTCAAGGCGTTTGCTCGTGCAGTTGCGATGGCCATTGCTCCGAGCCGTACCGTGAAGGGCATTCCCAGCAGCAAGGGCGTGCTGTAATAATTACAATTTCGGTACTCTGACTTTGTCGCCGGCGTTCAAGTGTTCAAGCACGACGCCGGCGTTTACTGATTGTAGAGCCGAGAGAACGTAGAAGCGGGGGAGTCCTTGGACTCCTGCGCCGTAAGTGCGCTTTAACAGCTTGAACAGGTCGTCGTCTTCGTTTGCGGTGACTGTCTTGTAAAGGCTAGCGTTAGAGGGGTCGGACTGTAGCTTGGAAAGGGCGGTCGCGAACCGGTCTGCAAAAAGTTCGGCGGAATTGTCTGCCTTGGGGGCACTTGCCTGTTTTGCTCCCGCGGACTTGCCTGCGTGGTTCGCCTTCGGGGCAGCCTCTTTTTTGCCCGTGACAGAGCCCGGCAGTTTGAAAACTGGGGCGTCGAATACGTTCATGTTGATTTTGGCTTCGGCGTCAGCGCCCTTTTTAATGGGCTCCAGTGCCAAAATAGAGTCTAGCGAGGCGATGTAGGCGCTGTCGGGCCATTCGGTGAGCGGCATTTTCTGATCGGTTACGATGATTTTTGCCACGGGAGGTTCGCTCTCGCAGGCGATAAAAAGAGACGGAATAATTGTAAAAAATGCCGTAGAAAATCTATTCATGCTCCTAAAAATACCTAATTCCCTTGCCAAAATGGCGTATTTTTCTAAATTTTGGCTCTCAAAATCAACTACTTCATAGGAAGTTTAAAAATGAAAGAAGGTATCCACCCTAACTATCAACCGGTCGTGTTCGTCGATGCGAATACGGGTAAAGAATACATCACCCGCTCCACGAAGTCTTCCGCCGAAAAGAAGACTATCGATGGTGTTGAATATAGCGTAATTTCCTTGGAAATTACGGCTGATACCCATCCGTTCTGGACGGGCAAGCAGCATCGCGTGGATACGGCTGGCCGTATCGACCGCTTCAACAAGCGTTTCGCTGGCAACATCACTGGTGCAAAGCGTAAGACCCGCAAGGCTGCTCCTGCCAAGGCTGAAGACGCTGAATAATTACAGATAAATGAACGGCTCCCTTTGGAAAGAGGGGGCCTTTCTTCAAAAGGATTCAAATGAAAAAGCAACTCTTTATTGGTGCAGCCGCTCTCGTGGCTATGGCTATGACCGGTTGCCAGAAGACTGGTACTATCGAAGGTGTCGTTCTTGATCCGTTTACCGGCAAGGCTATCGAAATGCCGACCGTTTGGATGGATTCTACCATTTTCGGTACCCAGAACCCGAAGTACCCGTACAAGGGCGAACTGCAGCAGGGTAAGTTCAAGTTTGAAAAGGTTCCCGTTGGCGAATACCTGATCAAGGCCCGTCGTTCCAAGTACATTCTCGGCCAGCAGAAGATTGCTACCGACGAAAAGAACCCGAACCTCTCTGTGACTCTGTACGAATACAGCGACCAGATCAAGCCGGGTCTCTACAAGAGCGGTACGACCGAAGGTCCTGAAAAGATTGATAACCAGTGGGTTGTCTATTCTACAAGCTGCAGCGAATCCGTTGCCGGTTACCGTTTGACCATGCCGATTGCTACCGATGCCGCCAAGGTTCCGGGCAAGAAGGACAAAAAGAAGAAGAAGAAGGCCGATAAGGGCGCAGCCAAGGTTTCTAGCCTCCCGGCTCCGTTGGCAGTGGACGCTGCACTCAACGTGTTCTACGTGAATGCAAGCTCCGTGACTTCTCCGCTGGTCGTGACCTCCTACCCGGCTGTGGAAGGCAAGGTGGCTGACCATTCCGACTGCCAGGGCTTCGGCGCCGACGAAAAGACCGGTCTCTTTGTAGACAAGTCCAAGGGCACGACTCTGAATGTGGAATACAAGGCCGAAAACCTGTTCCAGGTGACGGGCACTCTTCCGTCTGGCAAGCAGATTCTTCAGCTCGCCCAGGATGGCAAGACCCTCCAGACCTACTACTTCCAGGTCAAGTAATTTTACGGCATAGGGCTTAGCCCTGTCTGTTGAATTTAGCGAAAGGCTCCGCTTTGCGGGGCCTTTTGCTGTATTGTGGGGCTGTTTTTTGCCGCGCAAGGCCTAGTGTAAAGAATTCGTTTGTTGATTTTTCGGGGTGTTTTGTATAGATTAGGGACATGGGAATTCGATTGGGAAAAATTGGCTTGGTATCTTTGGCGGCAATCGCTTTGTGCGCCTGTGAAGATAGTTCGAGTAATGCAACTGAACCGGTGCCGGAAAAGATTGAAGGGGCTACTGATGTTTCGTTGCCTAGTATTGATCTTGGCGATTATCTTTCTTCGTCCGCTTTAGCGTCGCTTTTGGAGGGCGATACACCGAATTCGTCTGCGATTGAACTTCCGCTTTCGTCTGAGTCGAATGCGCCGGAGTCTTCGGGGGCGGAGCAGCCGATTTCATCTGCTGAGATCGAAATGTCGTCGGGCGGGGTGATGCCGGGTTCTTCATCGACTGAAATGTCTTCAGGTGAGATGTTGCCGATATCGTCTTCGTCGAGAATTGTTCCTGATTTGTCTTCGGACTCGAGGCCGCCGCGTTCCTCGTCTTCCAAGATGGAACCGCCTCCGGAGTCTTCTTCTAGAATGGTGCCGCCCTCTTCTTCGAGCAATGGGCCTGCGCTTGACTTTAGCTTCTATAACGGTGCGGACATTTCGACGGTGCAGGAATACGAGCGCTGGGGTACCAAGTTCTACGATGTCGACGGCTCCGAAAAAGACATCTTTACGCTCCTGAAAGACCACGGATTCAATGCGATTCGCTTGAAGACTTTTGTGAGTCCGAAGGCGCAGTACGGTTATGCGGCGTCGGGCTGCGATCATGATGCCGAAAGTTATGCCGACAAGGACCACATTATCGCTTACGCCCAAAAGATCAAGGCGGCGGGCATGGCCTTCTTGCTTGACATTCATTACAGCGACAACTGGGCTGATCCGGGCAAGCAGATTATTCCTTCCCGCTGGCGCAACGTGAAAAGTTCCGATGCGATGGCGGATTCCGTATACAATTATACTTATGACTTGTTGAATTCCTTAAAGCAGGTGAATGCGACACCGGAGATGGTGCAAATCGGTAACGAAACCACGCCGGGCATTTTGATTCATGTGCCGAACAGCAAAACAGACTGCTGGGGCAACGGGGTAGACAAGGCATCTACTGCAATCAATGGTGATATGGGTACAAGTGCCGGCAAGGCCAATGCGGGCAAGTACTTTAAGGCGGGCATTCGCGCCGTCAAGGCGGTGTCGCAAAACATCAAGACGGTTCTTCATATCGAAAGCATCCGCAAAACAAACACGGTTAATTGGTGGATGGAAGAAATCTTCAAGAACCAGAAAATTCCTGCCGACGTGATGGGATTCTCGGCATACACTGCCTACGGTGATGACAAACCGGATAAATGGAATAGTTTGTTCAAAAGCTTGATTTCGACTTATCCGAATTTGGAATTCATCGTGGCCGAATACAACGGCGGTGAATCGGACAATACGTATTCTTACGATGGCTCACGCAAGAAGGCTGTCGATATGGTTCGCGGGCTAGATCGCTGGATTGGCGCCTTTTTCTGGGAACCTACTTTGAGTGGAGCCTGGGGGCCAGCGCTTTTTGACTGGGATGGCCCGAACATGAAGGCCAATAAGAAGGCTTTTGACGAGTACAAGGTGGAGTTTTAAGCGACACCATTGAGCCTTTTTTCTAAATTCAAAGTATGAATATTGAAGACTGGCGCAACCGTATTGATGAACTGAACGATGAACTGATTGCCCTTTTGAACAAGAGGGCGAGTTTCGCAGTGGAAATTGGTAAAATCAAGAAGCAAAAGGGACTCCCCGTGCTTGATGCTGCGCGCGAAGAGGCTGTTTTGAACGTGGTCGCCGAAAAAGCGAAAAAGGCGAATGGCCCCTTGCCTCCAGAATCGTTCAAGAACATTTTTAGAACCATTATTGACGAAACTTGCAAGGTAGAAGAATAATGCGGATTACCTTCGTTGGCTTTGGACTTTTGGCAAGTTCGGTAGCCGCTGCCATTAAGCAGGCAAAGTTGCCGACGGTGGTTCGTGCGGTGAGTAGCCCTGCAACGCTTGCCCGTGCAAAAGAACTGGGACTTGCCGATGAATTTTACGGCTACGACGAAATCAAGGACTGGGTTCCCGGTTCCGATGTGATTTTGCTTTGCGCCCCGATTCTCCATATTTTAAAAACCATCGAAAACTTGTCGCAGATGGATTTGTCGCTGCTGGAAGCTCAAAAGCAGATTCTGGTGAGCGATATCGGATCGACCAAGGTGGAAATTTGTAAGGCGGGTGCCAAGCTCCCGAAGCCGTTTGTGTTTGTGGGAAGCCACCCGATGGCGGGCTCCGAAAAGCGCACGCTTGAATACAACGATCCCTCGATTTTTGAAAATGCTTACTGGTTTGTGTGTCCGCCCGAAGGCGTAGATGAATCGGTGTACAAGCCGCTCTTGAACTTGATTTCGTTTGTGGGCGCAAATGCCGTGGTGTTCCCGCCGGAACATCATGACCGCACCATGGCTTGGGTATCGCACATGCCGCAGATGCTTTCGTCAACGCTCGCGGCGAGTATGCCTGAACGCTTGGTAAAGCCCAACTACCAGCATTACGCTGGTCGCGCCTTTAGAGACATGACGCGCATTGCCGCCTCTGGCTGGAACATGTGGCACGATATTGCCGTTACCAACCGCGACCAGACCGTGCTTGCGCTTAAAGAAGTGCGCGCCGGAATCGACAAGACGGTGGAGGCCATGGAAAGCCTGAAGGTAGTTTGTGAAGGCAAGCCCGCGGGCGATGATTGCTCTGCTGCGTTGGAGACGGTTTTCAAGGCCGGTAACGATGGCCGTGCAAGCTTGTTTGCTCCGGGCCGCAATGCCGCTGCCGCCTTCTCTGAAATTACGGTGCCCCTGAAAGATGTACCGGGTGCGCTGTTGCAGGTGTTGCAACCCCTAGCCGACAATAGTTTGAATATTCGCGATATAGAACTCATGAAGGTTCGCGAAAATATTGCAGGCACTTTGCTGCTTGCGTTTAAGACCCCTGAAGAGGCCCGCCGTGCCATGCAGATTTTGTTGCAGCTTGGTTACGACGTAAAGGAACGCTAATGGAATTTGTTTTAAACCCCGACCGCGAACGCATGGAGCTTGCGCTGGTGATGGCGCTGCTTGTAAATGGTCGTACCGTTTTTGAAGATTTTTCTTTTGCCGCAGGTGTAGAACCTTTTGCCGAGGCCCTCAAGGAATTTGGCCTGAATTATATGCAGCAAGGTCACCAGCTGGTGCTTGAAGGCAAGGGCTTTCAGTACGCGCTTCCGAGCATGCTCCCGATGGATTTGGGTGAATCGCGCTGCGTGATGCTTTGGACGCTTGCTTCTAAAGATGTCGATCAGATTTATACTTTTGCCGCCGAAAATGACGAAGCGGGAATTGCCAAGGTCGCACAAGCCAAGGAACTTTTGCAGAAGTATTTCAAGGTAAAGCCTGTCGACGATGAACCGGCGAAGTTTACGTTTACTTTTGCGCCCGAAGAAGTGGCAATTAAAAAGGATTCGCTCGGCAACGTGGCGACCGTGATGCGTAACCGCTTGCTTTTGCGTACGCTTATTCGCGGCGAATACCTGTCCTTCGAAGAAAAGGGCTCGGTACACGACCAGTGGACTAAAATGCTCATGTACTTTGGCGTGAATGTCAAGTACGAAAGCCGTGGCATGGAACAGTTGACCGAATTGGAACGCCGTATGATGATTGCGCGCGGCCAGAAGGTGGAACGTTCGCAGTTTACCGAAATTTCGGAAACCCAGGTGATTACAGGCCGCGACTACTACATTCCGGGCGATGCGACTGAGGCGATGGCCTTTGTCTTGCTCACAACGATTGCGGGCATTCCGAAGAATACCGAAGTCTGCCTCAAGAATGTGGATTTGAACAGTTCCCGCGCAGGAGCCCTCACTTGCCTCAAGCGCATGGGCGGTAATTTCGAAACCGTAAGCCGCCGTGAACGTTTTGGCGATGTCTATGGCGATATCATGGTGTATCCGCTTGCTTCGGGCAAACGCTTGCAGGGTAGGCGTTTCTCGGAAGATACGATGGCGACCGGAATTGAGGAATTTCCGTTCTTGGCGGTGGCCGCTTGCTTTGCCGAAGGCGAAACGATTTTGCGCATTCCCAAGGAATTGCGCGCCGAAATGCGCCCGATTAACGAAGCGCTGGCCGAAAACCTGCGCAAGACAGGCGCCGAAGTGGGCGTCTACGATGACGGTCTTGTGATTCGCGGGCTTGAAACGATTGTGAACGGTAGCGATTTTGACGGCGGAGACGTGCCGCAGAATGGCCTTGCGCTTTCGGTGCTTTCGATTGCACTTGAAAACGACGAGCCTGTGGCCAATTCCGAACTTGTTGAAGGTACTTACCCAGGTGTCTTGCAGAAACTTGGACAGCTTTTGGAAATGGCAACGGCAAAGCCTGAAACGGAGGTGTCGTAGTGAACAAGGTCAAAAAATTCCAATTCCGCACGATTGGTATCGTGGGCTGGAAAGACAAGAATCCGGATTTGACGCTTGCGCTCGACGTGATTTCGAAATGGGCGGTCGAGCATCCTCAGGTAACGTTCTGCGTGCTGAATAACCTGAAGGATCTGGTGCGCAAGCCCATCAAGATTGTCAAGGAAAGCGAACTTTGCAAGTCCGACTTGTTGCTTGCTATTGGCGGCGACGGCACTGTGCTTTCGGCGGCGCACATGGCGCTCGGGCACGACACGCCCATTCTGGGCGTGAACGCGGGTCGAGTCGGGTTCTTGGCCGAGACTCGTGTTGAAGGCCTTTCGCAGACTTTGGATAGCTTGCTTGCTGGCGACTTTTCGACCCGCGAGCGCATGATGATTGACGCGGTAGTTTACCACGGTAAAAAGCAGATTGCCAAGCAGACGGTGCTAAACGAGGTGCACGTTCGTGCGCACGCGCCCGAGCGCATGGTGAATGTGAGCGTGACTTACAATGGAACTGCTCTGACGGATTACTGGGCCGATTCCGTGCTCGTTTCGACTCCGACTGGCTCTACTGCCTACAACCTGGCGGCTGGTGGCCCGATCATTCACCCGGCAACGCCTGCAGTGGTGTTGACTCCGGTGGCAGCGAGCAGCCTTTCGGTGCGCCCGCTGGTGCTTTCGCTTTCGTCCAAGAAACTTCAGATGAAGTCGGCTGTCGATGGCCCGCTTGACCTGGTGTTCGATGGCCGTACCACGATTGTCTTGAAACCGAACGATGTGTTGACTCTTGCTGAAAGCAAGTCGGTGACGACGTTTATTCGCTTGCGCCATACGGGTTTTGTGGGCGCGCTTCGCGAAAAGCTTGGTTGGACGGGAAAACCGAGGCAGGTATAAGATGAAGAAATCTTTTGAATGGATTTTGGCGTTTGCAGTTGCGGGTCTGCTTTCGTTAGCAGGTTGCGCGGGCAGTCAGGGTGGCGACGACGCTTCGGGCGATGCGAGCATGAAGGATGCTCCGTGCCAGGAATGCGGAACCCGCGGCGATATCGAGCTCAAGATTTCAAACGAAAAGACCTACCGCGAATGGAACAAGAAGGCCTACAGCCGCATGGATTCGACGGCGGTGTGGGGCGTGTTCCCGGCGCTTTCGGTCAAGGCTGACCGCCCCGAAATATGCAAGTTCTGCCACAGCTACAGTGCGGACGCCTTGGATTTTGACCTGGCCCGCGTCGAAGATTCCCTGATGGTCAAGGCATTCCCCAAGATGCGTCGCGAACTCATGCTCCCGGGCATGCGCCTGCCCGATGCGGATTCTGCCTACGTCGATAGCCTTTCCAAGCTGCTTTTGAATTCGGTCTTTGCCGACGGTAAAAAGTTGAGCGATATGAGCCCGTGGCTGGACCGCGACGGGGTAGAGCAGGATATTTCCCGCGAACTTTCAAAGGATTTCAAGAACTTGCTGAATGCTTTAGCTAGCCGCTACGAACTGCGCTATGTGTCCATTCCGGTAGTGCTGAATGTGCGCATGGATACTGACCTCGGCAAGAGTGGAGGCTATACCTGGCAAACTCTTTGGACGCTTTGGGATGCCCGCTACGGGGAACTTGTGTTCCTCGTGTATTCGGAATTTACCGCTGCGACCACGAGCCGCGTGGCGCCTGAAAAAGAATGGGCGGAACCTTTCGCGTCCCGCCTCTGGAAAATGCTTTCGACTGACTTAAGCAAACTCGAAAATCACTAAAGCAAAAGCCCGGTTGACCGGGCTTTACTTTTATTTTTTCTTCTTTTTCTTCTTGTCCTTGGGCGGTGTGTAGTTGGAACCTACGGCGCCGCCATTGTTTTGCTTGCGGGCCATGTCGCCGACCTTCTTGAACATTTCCTTCATGGTTTCGTACTGCTTGAGCACGGCGTTCACGCGACCGATTTCGGTGCCGGAACCCTTGGCTACGCGTGCCTTGCGGCTGCCGTCCAGAATCTGCGGTTTCTTGCGTTCTTTGGGTGTCATGGAGCTGAGCACGGCTTCCACGTAAACCAGTTCCTTTTCGTCAATCTGGTCGATGGGGAGCTTGTTCAGGCCCGGAATCAAGCTCAGAATGTCCTTGATGCGGCCGAGCTTCTTGATGGTGCGCAACTGGTTCAAGAAATCGTTCAGGTCGAAGGTGTTGTTGAGAATCTTCTTCTTCAGGTCCTTGGCGTCTTTTTCGTCGATGACCTGCTGGGCTTTTTCCACGAGGCTCACCACGTCGCCCATGCCGAGGATTCGGCTGGCCATACGGTCGGGGTGGAACAGTTCAATTTCGGGGAGCTTTTCGCCGACACCGATAAAGCAGATGGGTACCCCCGTCATCTTCTTGATGCTGAGCGCTGCACCGCCACGGGTGTCACCGTCCATCTTCGAAAGGCAAACGCCCGTAAAGTTCAGACGGTTCCAGAAGGTTTCTGCCACATTCACCGCTTCCTGGCCGATCATGGCGTCGGCCACGAACAGAATTTCGTCCGGGTGAACGGCGTCGCGGGCCTTTTCCAGTTCCTGCATCAACTCTTCGTCGATCTGCAGGCGGCCTGCGGTATCGTAAATCACTAAGTCAAAGCCGTTGTCCTTGGCGTACTGGTAACCGTGCTTGATGATTTCGACCGGATTGCCCTGGCCTTCGTCGTAAACGGGAATGCCGATGGACTTGCCGAGCACTTGCAACTGCTTGATAGCGGCGGGGCGGTAAACGTCGGCGGCCACCAAAAGCGGCTTGCGCTTCTTTTTGCTGCGCATCCAGAGGGCGATTTTGCCAGCGAAGGTCGTCTTACCGGAACCCTGCAGGCCAACCATCATGATGCCGACCGGAGCCGGAGCGGAAAGGTTGATTTCCTTGGTTTCGCCACCCATCACGGCCACAAGTTCGTCGTGGATGATTTTCACAATCTGCTGACCGGGAGTCACCGAGGAAAGCACTTCGGAGCCCATGGCCTTTTCTTTAACGGCCTTAACGAAGTCGCGGGTCACGTTGAAGTTCACGTCGGCTTCGAGGAATGCACGGCGCACTTCGCGCAGCGATTCGGCGACGTTTTCTTCGGTGAGCTTGCCCTGCCCGCGCAGGTTCTTGAGAGTAGATTCTAGAGAGTCAGTCAGCTGTGAAAACATAGTGGGTCAAATATAGTAATTTCTTGCTTGGACTTTGAATTTGAGGTAAGCCGTTTGCTCACGATAAAATGAACTTGTTATAGAAAAAAGCTATCAATTGCCATGAAAAAATAGTATTGGACGTAAACCTCCGTAAAATCTAATATTGAGCCCGATTTAAAACGAATACAAACGGAGGCTTCAATGACAATTCATAATAATTTCGCTTTATTCTCGGCAGCAATTCTTGCTTCTACACTTTTCTTTGCCGCTTGCTCTGATGACTCAAGTAGCGCCCCCGAAGAAAAATCTTCTCACGAAGAAGAAACTTCCCACGAAGAGCACCATGGCCATCACATGGAAGAACCTAGCGCCGGTGACCTGACGCTTGGAGATGAAGATATTCAAGATGGATTCATTTTCTTGCAAGATACAACAATCAATGGGGTGCTGACGGTTTCTACGACAACACCAGGTGCAACGGTCCTAAAGAATGTCAAGGTGACCGGAAATTTGCTCATCAAGCGTTCTGGCCGTGTCGATTTTTCTGGAAGTGCCGATGTTGTTCATGTGGGGAGCAGTAATACGGATGTCTATGCCTTTGAAGATGAAGCTCAGGTGAACGGGCATCATTTTATGGGCAAGAACAATACCTTTACGACAAAGAGCTTTGCCGAGTACCAGAATGTCGATTGGACAGAAAAATCGGTTGACCTTGAAACGGGAATACATTTGGCCTATACAGTGACGGGTGATGAAAAGGGAACTCCGGTCGTATTGATTCACGGACTTACCGATGGTCGAGTTTCTTGGTCGCAGGTGGCACCGTCGCTTGCCCAAAAAGGCTATCGCGTTTATGTACCCGAATACCGCGGTAACGGAAAAACGGACAAGCCGATTGATGAATCTTCGTATTCTGTCGCTGAACTTGCAAGCGATATAGCAGCCTTTGTCGAAAAACTTGGCCTGAAAAAAGTTCACATTGTGGGTCATTCGCTTGGAGCCTTTATTGCTCAGGAATTATCCATCACGAACGCAGAAATTGTTTCTTCAATCACCTTGATTGGCTCGGGCGCTTCGGTCGACAAGAAAAATGCCACGCTGGATTGGCTTGTGAACGGTACCGACGATGAATCGTTCGATGGCATTTATGCATACGATTCGACCCAGAAACTCCCTGAAAGCTTTATTCAGGCGTGGGGCTACAGCACGAATCCGGATAAGGATTTTCAGGCCGCCAATCTGGAACACTTGAAACAAGTGCCTTACTATGTGTGGAAATACTTGGTCAAGAATCTTTTGAAAATTGATAATACCAAGCGCCTTTCTTCGATTGCGACGGATGTTCAAATCATATGGGGTACTAAAGATGCCTTGTTCGACAGCGAATCTCAGAAGACTTTGCAAAAGGGACTTTCTAAGGCAAAAAGTGTTGTCTTCCACGAAGTCGAAGGTGCCGATCACAATACCCATTGGGGCTCTGCCGAAGACGTGAAAACGGTAACGGGTTATATCGACGAATTTATTAAGAGTTTGAAAAAGTAACAAGTTGCGTTACGGGTGCCAGAATTTATTTGTATGAATAAACGAATATTACTATATGTCCTTCTATTAGTCGGTTTGTCGCTTGCCTTTGAGCGTCCTAAGCTGGACCTTTCGGGAATGATCATGGTTCACGCTTATGCCGACTGGAATACTGATGAATCGAACGTCGTGCATCGTTATGAATCTATGCTAGACTTGGATTTCGATGTCCGTTTTAACGATCGTTGGTCTGCATGGCTCGAAATTGAGGCTATGGGAATGGCGATGGATGGAATGGAGGATATGGAAGGCATGGATATGGGCGATGATGCGACCATGGATCCTGTGCACCCGACTGTTGTTTTTAACGGAGCTTATGTTCAATATGCGCCTTCTGAACACCTGGCTTTTCGTATTGGCGATTTAAATTATTTTGAAGGTCTATTCAAAAATTATTATGATTTTGGCGACCCTCGGGACGATGCGGCGGGCATAAGGCAAAAGTCTATTCGCGGCGTTGAATTCTTGTGGAATGGCTTGCAACTCAATGTCGGCTTTGGCAGCGGAAGTAACGACCAAAGTTGCTATTACCACTATATGTTCGGCGAATACATGGGAATGGATTGCAAAGAAGGACTCACGTACGAAATTCATGCCGCTTACGATCTTGAAATTGCAGGCCAGGTATTTCGCCCTTATGCCGATTACAAAAGCTATCAGCGAAAGGATTTTAATGAACTTTATGCTGGGCTAGATATTTCGCTTTCGTCGGAACATTTTGCCTTGCATGGATTATACGGCTTTCATTCGGTCTTCTTGGCTAGCGATGATGCGGTATCGAATCATGTATTCTTGGCTGAACCGTCGTTTGAATTTTCGAGATTTTGCATCATAGGTTCTCTGTTCTATGCGGTTATCGATGACCCGGAACGTACATTCTTGGAAATGACAACTCGTCCGGAATACTTTTTTGTAGCGGTAGAACCGAGCGTGGCCTTGCTGGAATCCTTAAGTATCGGTATCCCTCTTGAATACCATACGAATACTTTAGACAAAGATGAAGATTTGCAATCGTGGCGCGTCGGTGGACGGTTCTACTTTAATGTTCCCGGTTACAAAATAAATATTATCTCGATGGTTCTTGCCGACATCCCTGACGATAAAGATTGGCCGTCCGAAGGCAATAAAAACGATCCTTCTCTGATATTCGGCGTCGAAGTTATGTTCGATTTCTAGGGGGGGCTGTGAAAAAAATACTTTTATTATGTGCTTTATTAAGTTCTTTTGCTGCGGCTCGATTTGACTGTTGCGCCCGTAAGCATGCAACCCTCAAAAAAGAAGTGACGGCAGTGACCGTGACGGTGGGCGTCGTAAACGCAGAAGATGAATCAACGCTGAAAAAAGTGTCGGCTTCGCTTTCTAGCGAAGGAATCCAACTCCAGGTAAAAAAGTTGGGCGACCAGGGCAAGGCATCCGAAGCGCTTTCAAACGGGCTTGTCGATGCCCTGTATACAGGTAGCCTCCATGCTCGCCCTGATACCGAAAAGAAAGAAGTCCTTTCAGCCTTAAAAAAGAAACTTGAAAGTGTTGCTCGATAGAAACTTGCATAAATTGTAAAAATTTCTATATTTGTCGCCCAATATGGTCGACGCGATACTCAATAAGTTCTACAGACCGTCTAAATTCAAGAAAAACGGCGATGTGAAGGATGTGCTCGTGGTGGCACTTCCCATGCTCATGTCGATGTCTTTCGACACGATCATGACTTTTATCGATCGCCTGTTCCTTTCGAAGCTTGGCCCAGCCGAAATGAATGCGGCGCTTGGGGCGGGGGCGGTGCAGCTTGCGCTCACCATGTTCTTTACCGGTGCCATCAGTTACACGACCGCTATGGTGGCGCAGCGTCTGGGTGGCAAAAAGCGCTGGGATTGCGCCCGCGTGTTTATGCAGGCGGTGTACCTGTCGCTTGTTTCGGTGCCGCTTTTGTACCTCACGATTCCGCTGGGTCATGTAGCATTTGGAATGGAACACTTGCCGGCAGATCAGCTGCAGTATCAAAAGACCTACTTTAACATCCTGATGTTCGGCGGCATCATTAACTTGGTGCGCAATGCGGCTCCGTGTTTTTTTAGCGGTATCGGTGAAACCAAGATTGTCATGAAGGCAGCCTTTGTCGGCATGATTGTGAATGTCATTTGCAACTTCTTCTTGATTTACGGCTTTGGCCCGATTCCTGCTTTAGGTGTCGCGGGCGCTGCTTACGGTACCTTGATCGGGAACCTGGTTTCGACAGTGATTTTGTTTGCGAAATTCTTCGGTAAAAATTGCCATAACCGATTCCGTACCCGTTATGCGTTTGCGTTTAGCTGGCCCCTGACCAAGGAACTCTTGCAAAAAGGAATTCCCTCCGGTGTCGAAATGTGCCTGAACATGGCGGCGTTCCAGCTCCTGATTCTCATGTTCCATGCGCTTGGGCCCGAATCGGCAACGGCGTCTTCGGTCATGTTCAACTGGGACATGGTGGCCTACGTTCCGCTGATGGGCCTTGAAGTGGCGTCTACGAGCCTCGTGGGGCGTTACGTGGGGGCCCGTGACGGTGCCGCGGCATCGCGTTCGACTTATTCCGGCCTTAAACTCGGCTGGGGATATTCCTTGCTGATGGGCATTTTCTTTATCTTCTTGCCGGGCATACTGACGGATATCTTTAAGCCCGATGCGGCTGAAGCTTCTGCCGAGGCGCTTGCCATTTTCGCAGCAGCTAGACCCATGAGCATATTCATGTTGCGGATTGCGACCTTCTACATTTTTGTGGAAGTCCTGCTGGTGATTTATGCGGGTGCGCTTCGCGGTGCGGGCGATACCGTATGGGTCATGTTCGCGTGTGCCATTATGAACTGGTGCGTGGCGGGCGCCTTGTACGTGGCTGCCTATATTTTCCACTTGCCGGCTCAATACGCTTGGATTACGGTTGTTGCCGTGTACAGTACGGCTCCGCTTATTTTCTGGATTCGCTGGAAGAGCGGTAAATGGCGTAAGCACGTGATGGATAAAGACCGCCTGGCAGCCTAGCTTTTATTCGTCCAGAGAAATCTCGACGATTTCCATAATTTCTTGACAGTATTCCAGCTGCTTCGAAAGAATCTTGACCGCGTTGATTTTTGTGTTGGTCCGCGGGCTAGGTGTGACAGCGGAATTCGAACCAGCAAGTTCCTTGGTAAAGAATCGGGCCAGGTTCCAGAATAAAAGCGCGAATTGACGCTTGCCCTGCTCGCGGCCTTCAAAAAGGCACTTGGCGTAATGGCGGTAAATCAAGTAGGTGAGCAGTCGCGCACTTTCGTTTTCGGTAAAGAACCCTTGGTCTACAATCGGTTCGCCAGACTCAATTCGGGCCTTGATGCGCGAAAGGGCGGCGTCCCAATCCGGGCCGTAGCTTTCGAGCTTCGCCAAAAGTTCGAACATGGCGTTCGTGCTTTCAAAAGGCGCAAACGGACTCTCGTCTGTGTAGCCGAAGACTTTGTAAAGCTTCTCGGCGAAAGGTGTATCTTGGTCGGCGAGGGCTTCGAACATCCATTCGCGTTCGCCAAGAACCTGGTCGCGGATATCAAGGTCGTCGTCATCCAATTCATCTTCGGGCTCGTCGCATTCTTCGCTAGTAAATGCCAGCGGGCCTTCGCCTTCAAGCAGCAAGCGCGCGGCTTCTTCGCAGCAAAGCCCGAGCCCCCGCTCCATTATATCGCCGTAGACCTCGACAAATCGCGGATGCTCGGTGCAAATATCGCAAAGCGCGTCTTCGCCCAGATTCTGATAGACTTCGCAAAGATTGTCCTTGTCTAAAAACGGGCAGCGATCGTGGGGGAGTAATTTAAAATGCCCGTCCTCGATGTTTGCGCGGAGCCTGTCGCCGAAAACGCCCGATACCTTCCGGTAAACTTCTTGCGTTGCCTCGTCAATATCGATTTCCCAGCTAACGCAACAAGTGTCCGTGCACCGCGAGGCGATACACTTGAACTGGTCATAAAAATCGGGCTTTCGAAGAATCATTTAGTTTGACTTGTTGTCAGAAAGCAAACCGAAAACTTCGCCCTTTACAAGCCAGCTGATACCGAAGAAAGTGAGCGCAATGGCTTCGGCTATGAAAACCTTGGCGGGAATAATACCTTCAAGCGGCAGGGGTACCATAATCAAGCCACAAAGCATGCCGACGCCGCAAAGCCTGAAAATAATGTTCTTGATTTTCTTCTGTTTTGTGAGTTCTTGGTTTTTATCGTTCCCGTCTTTAGTGAACAGGAACAAACTGTTAAATGCCAATAGAAGAAAGAATATGACTGCAGCCGTGCAGTGAATCTTGTTTGATACCGCAGCCGTCAATTGGAAAAAGCCGACTAGAGTTTCGTCTTTTACCATGGGGCAATTGCAGGGGAACAAGACAATCATGATTCCGAATACACCGGATATGGAAGTGATAACATGGTCAAGTAAACTGTAGCCTTTGTAGCTCATCAAGACGACTGCCGCTGTCGTTAATACTCCGGCCAAGGCGGGCGTCACGTAATAGGTTTCCGAAATCGACAACTCTGTCCAAAAATCAGACGGTATAATTTGGGGCTGGGCTTTTGATACGATAAATGCTCCGAGCATTGCAATCCAAGGAAGCGTCATTCCCAAGACGCCGGCAAAAACACGGATTCGCTTTAGCCAAATCTTGTTTGCCTTTTTGGTGGCGTTCTGTTCGGCGCTAAGTACTTTTTGGTTGTTTTCGCTCATATAATTCTCCTTTAAGCACCCCATAATATAGCTTAATCGCAAAAAAATGACTTTTTTGTAAAAATGAAAATATATTTAGATGGTGAACTTGTCAAAAAAGGAGGCCAACAGTGAAATTAGCATTGAAAATAGCGTCGCTCGTTGTTCTCCTGTTTGCAACGGTTGTTGCAACGGCTCTAGTCATCAAGAAACTGGCGTCCGAATCCGAAGGTCCCCAGATTACAAGCTCGTATATAGAACATCAAATTAGCGAGATTTCTGAACTTGCGACCCTCCATCACCATTACCGGAAAAATGCGAACTACCAAGATGCCAAGGTCCTCTTGAAGTACATGCCCGATTGGCGAATCAACAAGTCTATCAAGGAACTCATGTTGATATACGAGGGCGATGTCAAACTGGGCTACGACTTGAAAGATATCAGCATCAACGTGGATCCTTTGACAAAGACAATCCTCATTTACCTGCCTGAACCTAAAATCTTGAGCCATAGCATTGACTTCGAAAGTATCCAGATTTTTTTGGAAAAGAAGGGCTGGTTTAACGATATCAAGTTTGAAGATTTTAAACAGTTCTTTATTGCTGAACAAAAAAAGTATGAACAAGAAAACGGCTACGAGCTGAAACGCTTAGCTCGAGAGCACGCTAAAAAGATTATTCTGCTTTATCTCGGTTCTGCCATCAAACTGACGGATTCCCCCGAGAATTACAAGAAGTCGTTCATCGAAGGTTGGATTCACCCCGATGACGGCTACAAAATCAGAATGGAATAATTATTCCACGTATTTCTTGATCAGTCGAATCATCAGGTCGGCGAGCTTTTCTATGTCGTGATCGCCAACGGATGCTTCAAGATGGGAATAGCCGATGCCGCTGTCGTCAGTGAGGAAGACGTAGGTGCCGCCCGTGATAATGTCGAAGAATCGTAACATGGATTCCGTATCTTTGTCAATACCGCTTGCCGCTACGGGAATAAGCTTGATTCCATTCTTGGCGTAGAGGTTTATTGATTTTTGAAGACTTTCGATAACGTCGTCCTGGTGATGCGCGGGGGCGTCAAGAATCAAGAAGGCTATGCGGGCGCGAGCGGATTCGTTCCAAGAAAAATTCTGTAACGAGGCTTCGAGTGCGGTATGCACGGCTTCGGGGAAGTCTCCGCCACCACTTGCATACTGTTCTGCGATGTATGCCTGGGTGTTAGCGACGTCGGTGGAAAAGTCCTTGCCCTGGATGAGGTATTCATCGTCCTCGTCGCGGTAGAATAGAACTGCCGTACGCAATGCAACCTTGGTGTCCGAGTGGGCGTGGTCTATGATATAGCTTAGGTCCGATTGGAGAAAGCGGATTTCGTCGCCCATAGAACCAGTGGCGTCAACGATAAAGGCGACGTCAGCTTTGGCGTCGGCTTGCTTGGCGTCGCTGGTGATGACGTTTACATCAAGCGAATCGTTGGCTCTGGAGGTGAGTTTGACGGGGTCTTCGGATACTTTGCCGTTGACCTTCAAAGCGAAATCTTCGGATTTGATTGCATCTTCGGTTGCTCCGTTGAATAATTTTACCCAGCAGTAGGCGAGGCCGGTATTGTCGGTCTTGGTGGCGAATTCCACCTTGTCGTTAATAAGAAGTTCTACCGAAACGTTGGCAAGGCCGTTGCCGTTTTCGTCAACCACTTTTACGGCCGCGAGGGTTGTCGGATAAAATTTCCAGTAGCCGGTTTTATCGGAAAATTCGCCCTTCAGAATATCTGTCCAATCGCTCCAGTTGTCCAGATCGTTCCATTCGGAGGCCGTGAGTAGACCGTAAGTTCTGCCGTTATATTCGTCAATAACTCCGCCGGGGGCGTAGTCTACAGGAACGTATTCATCCGGTACCATGACGGAAGTCGGTTCTGCGGTTGCAGAGACGGCGTCAACCATGCGAACGACGCCATCGTATGATTCGGTAATACCATATTCGTAGGTGGAAGGATTGCCTTTGGTTTCGAAGGTGGCTCCGTTTTCGGTTTCAATGTTTTGGCTTCCGGCAATCTTGCCGTCGTCCTTGCCAGCGTCGCTAGCGCTTAGGCTGTTGCTGTCGTCACTGCAGGCCGCACACAACAAGCTGAGCGCAAATCCTGCGGTTAAAAAGATTTTGGATTTCATAGGACCCCTCTTGTCGTAAAAAGATAACCTAGTCTCGTGGCGAGACCCTTACGAAAACAAAAATAGTTCTTTTTTTAGTAAAGGGAATACCCAAAAAAGAACATGCAAAAACGCATGCTAAACATCACGACTTATTGCGAAAACGGGTTAAATCCTCGAAACAATCGCCTTTAGAACGATTCGTGGCTTTCCCAAATCTCGGCTTCAGTCTGGCAAATATCCTTGTCGGAACCAACTGCTTCGCCGGTCATCATGAAAAGGGCGTCTTCTACGATAGCGGCAAGGACGCAACGCTGGTATTCGCCGTTCACGGTCCTGATGGTGCCGTATTTCTTTTCGCTGTTGAAGGCGGGACCGCTGACTTTACCGTTTTTCATCTTTTCTTGCCTAGTTGCCCAGAAGTTATGATCCCATTGCAGGTAGAACTTGATGAACTTCTCTTCGGGGGCGTTTTTGTTTACGGTGAATGTTGCGTCACGGTAAAGGTCTTCGATGCGCATGCCCCTGAACTGGATGTGCTCCGGTTCCTTGGTGCACATGAAAAAGGCGAGGTTCTTTTCTAGCGAAAAGTATGAGGTTTGAATATCCCAGTCACCATCAAAACTTACAGTAATGGGCTTTGGTACGGGTGTGCTTAGGGTGCGGCTAGAAACTTTTGTGTATAGCCCGTTGAATGCGGAAAATCCTTTAGTCGTAACAGTCGGTTCTACGCGGCTGGGGGCACAACTTGCAAGCAATAGGGCGAAAGGCAATAATAAAAGTTTTTTCATAATTTATCTTTAATAATAGGAAAATTTTGCAGGCTAGAACCTGCGCACCACAAGGATTTCGAAGGCTGACACGTATTTTTGCTCCAGATGTTCGCCAAACGCAATGGCGGAGTATCCGCATTTAAGAACGATGTTCCATGCCCATTTTTCCCCGATGTAGCCCAAAGCGGTCTTTATGTCCGATTCGGGCAATAGCAGGTTGCCGTCGTCAATGCGTTCGCGGCCGTATGCGATACCGACAATGCCCCAGAGGTTCCAGAAATACCCGTTGCTGAAAACGAAGGTGTAGGTGTACCCGACGTCACCCCAGATGGAGGTGATGTCTCGCTTGTCGTTTTCGTAGCCGAGAACCCCGTCGTTGTCTTCGGCAATGTTTCGTTGCAGGCGCCCGCCGATAATCAAACTCCCGGCAGATTTCTTTTGACGCCTGTCCAAAAAGTAGGCGCTCCTGGGGGCGAAAATTTCTTTTGCGGTCGCCATCCAGAGCATCGAAAAATACATGTCCGCAAACCAGAGGTCTATGAATTCCTGCTCCTTTTCGCCGTCGCGTTCGACTTCCGTGGTAAAGCCGCTGTAAAAGCGGAGCTTTGCCGCAAGCCACCAGTTTCCCGGGAAAAAGTCAAGTCCCGTCTCGAAAGCCTGGGTGTCCGATTTTTCTTTTGAAGTGGTAAAAGGGAGGCTGTACTTGAAATCGGCGGACACGTCCCACGAAATTCCGAATGTGGTAAACAGACTGTCGTAACCGACGCCGATGCCCACATCGACCGGGCGGTTCGAATTGAGCATCGAGTTGTTGTAGGCGGAATTCCAGATGGCCACGAAATTGTAATCGCACAAGAAACGCAGCGAGAACCGTTCACGGAACTTGGAAACCGAGGGCTCGTCGCTGTCTTGCGATTCGGCAAAGGCAAACCCTGCGAACACCAGGGCAAACAGGAATATTTTCAGGACGCACTTCATCGGGGTTTTGAAAAGATAATAACAAAAAGAACCCCTATAAAATTTTACAGGTACTTCGCTTCGGGAGTATCCTTCAGGATTTCTTTCACGGAAAGAATATAAAAATGCCCAGCAGAACCCTCAAAACCATTTTTACGTATTTCATACATTTAATATAGGTTAAAAAGGGCGGAAAGTCAAAAAATTTTTTTGCCGCGAAGGAATGCTTAAAAGTTAATGTTAAATTGAAATTTCGATTTCAAACAGTTGGTTCGCAAGCCCGACCGTTGGTTCGAAATCGGCAATCTTCTTGAACCCGTATTTTTCGTATAGGCCGTGGTGCTCGCTTTTGAGATAAACTTTTTTGTAGCCGAGCCTTTGGGCGTAATCAAGCGCTGCGTCAATTAAGCTTTTGGATAGCCGCTCTCCCCGGAATTTTTCGCTAACGTAAACGAGGTTAATAAAGGGGCTGCAATTGAATTTTGGAGGAATGTTCCCGTTCTCCTCGAGAACGCAAAAGCCGACAGCATCTTCACCGTGTACAGCAATGAAAATTTTTTCCCAGTCTAGAAAATCGTTTTTTGACATTCGCTCGGCTAAACGACGCCCCGGCAGCCATGGGCAATCATTCGCGAAAGCGTGCGTCTTTTCCCACCATGGTTCATCTTTGTTGATCGCGATTATCATTGCTTGCCTCGGCTTTTAAAGAATCCCTGTAGGACTTAACTAAACAAGATAAACCTCTTTTAGGACAATATACCACTTTTTCAAAGGTATAGTTTTACCTCAGCTCATAAAGAGCCCTTATAAGTTTTTACGGGTACTTCGCTCCGGGAATATCCTTCAAAACTTCTTTCCAGAAATCGCGGAATTCCTTTTCGGTGACGGTGCCGCCTGCAGAGAGTAGGCGGTAGTGTTCGCCCTGCCAATGGTATTCGACAGGCGCTGCGTCAAAGCCGTTGCGCAAGTAAAATTCGCGCCGACGGTTCCGGCGTTCAAGTTCCTCGTCGTCCTTGGAATCTTCTTCGACTTCGATATCGACGACAATGCGCGTGTCGGGGTGCTGCTTGCGGATGGCCTGCAAAATTTGCGAGCCGTACCCGCGGCTGCGCAGTTCTGGCATAACCGCAAAATAGACGATGTTCGTAATGTCTCCGTGCGAAATGGAATTTGAAAACCCGCAGAACGTATCTCCATCGAAAAACGCCCAAAATTCCCGCTTGATTTTGTTGTCGAGTAAATGCTTTATGGGAATTCGTTCGTTCGCCGGGAACGCCGATTCATACAGCGCCTTGACCTGCGAAAACCACGGAGATTTCTTTGTGACTTCGAAAAACTGGAGCATCGGCAGAAAGAATAGGATAATGCGGTTTGTGCGTCAACTTGGGGCGCGCGCTTCGGTGTGTTTTAGTGTATATTTACCAACATGAAATCGTTTGAAGATAAAGTGGTCGTGGTGACGGGCGGGGCGCACGGGATTGGCGCTACCGTCGTGAGTGAATTCGAGAAAGAGGGCGCGAAGGTTGCGTACATCGACATTCGCGAGAATCCCTGCTTTGTGGGGGACCTTTCCAAGAAGGAAGTCCTCGAAAAATTTGCAAACTTCGTCATCGAGAAGTACGGGCACGTGGATGTGCTCGTGAATAACGCGCTCCCGCTGATGAAGGGCATAGACGAGTGCAGTTACGAAGAATTCAGCTACGCGCTGGCCGTGGGCGTGACTGCTCCTTTTTACCTCGCGAAACTTTTCGCACTGCATTTCGGGTCGGGCGCAAGCATCATAAACATTTCTTCGAGTCGCGACCGAATGAGTCAACCGCAAACGGAAAGCTATACGGCGGCAAAGGGCGGGATTGCAGCCCTCACGCATGCGCTGGCCGTGAGTTTTGCTGGTCGCGTGCGCGTGAATTCGATTTCGCCGGGCTGGATCGATACGGATTTCAAGGTCTACGAAGGCCCCGACGCCACTCAGCAGCCCGCGGGCCGTGTCGGGAACCCGCTCGACATCACGAACATGGTGCTTTACCTTGCCAGCGACAAGGCCGGCTTCATTACCGGCGAAAACATTTGCATCGACGGCGGCATGACCCGCCAGATGATTTACCACAACGATTGTGGCTGGAAATTGGAAGTGTAAAGTAGCCCTTTCAGGACAAGTTGGTTAGGAAAGATTATATTTCCGCAGGATAAAACAGGCCGTTGTGGCGAAGGAGAATTTGTGAAAAAGATTGACCGTGTCATCCTGAGCGAAGCAACAAAGTTGCGTAGTCGAAGGATCTCTACTTATTTATTCATTTCTGTATTGTTGGCGCTCTTGGTAGCTTGTGGCGACGACAACAGCAGCAATTCTGCGTCTAATTCCGACGAGGAATCTTCTTCGTCTGTTTGCAAGAACTGTGACGATTCTAGCAGTTCGAAGGCGAAGTCCAGTAGTTCTTCTGCGAAATCGTCTAGTTCAGAGAAGAAACCTTGCGTTGTGGGCAAAGACAAGAATTGCTTTGAGGATGAACGTGACGGTCAGACATATAGGACTGTCAAGATCGGTACGCAGATTTGGATGGCCGAAAATCTGAACTTCAAGGTAGGAAACAGTGCCTGCTACGACGACGAAAAAAGTAACTGCACCAAATATGGAAGGCTTTACACTTGGGGCGCTGCAATAGACAGTGTCGGAAAATACGGCGAGAATGCCAAGGGCTGTGGCAATGGCGAACATTGCACCCCGATACCCCCTGTGCGCGGAATTTGTCCTGAAGGTTGGCATTTGCCCGATACGACGGAATGGAGAGTTCTGATTGATGTGGCTGGTGGCGAAGATGATGCCGGCAAGGCGCTCAAGTCCAAGAGTGGCTGGAAAAATGACGGCAACGGCACAGATGAATTCGGATTCTCGGCACTCCCTGTCGGAGGCCGGTTCGGCGGTAGTTTCGATGGCGACTATTTCGATGAAGGCCTCCGCGCTGATTTCTGGACATCCTCTTATTCGTACCGCGTCTTGGGCGGGGCAATCGATATGGGTCTAATGGATAACTCCGATGGAGTATTCATGGACGTTATCAGTTCCCGCGTCGGCAGCAGCGACCGCGGATATTCCATCCGCTGTCTTAGTGACGAGTCTACGATTCCCGAGCCAAAGTCATCTAGCAGTGAATCTTCGTCATCAAGTTTGATGCAGGAAAGAGAGCCATGTGATGTTGAAACGGATGAAAATTGCATTAAAGACGAACGTGACGGACATACATATAGGACTGTCAAAATTGGTGAGCAGACGTGGATGGCAGAGAACTTGAATTATGCATACACTGGTGTTCCCTATAAATTTGAGGTACTCGGTAAGGCCTACACTTCCGATTCCATTAGCTGGTGCTATAACGATTCTGCTGAATACTGCGCCAGATATGGTCGCTTTTACACTTGGTCTGCCGTGATGGACAGTGCGGGAACTACGAAAGGCTGCCGAGGCGGCTATATGGCAACTTGTTCGAAGAAATACCCATTTCGCAGTGTATGTCCCGAGGGCTGGCACCTGCCTGAAAAAGAAGAATGGGGCACTCTGGTCGCATCTGTTGGGGGCGAAAAGATTGCTGGAAAAAAACTCAAATCCACATACGGCTGGGAAAATGACGGAAACGGCACGGATGAATTCGGATTCTCGGCGTTTCCTGCTGGTCAAAGGAGCGTCTATGGTTTATTCAACTTTATGGGTGAAAAGATTTGTTTTTGGAGTGCAAGCGATGGCGGCGGTAGTCTTGACGCCTATTGCTTGCTCTTGGTCAGTGAAGGTTATGCTGATGAAGCGAACTTAACCCCAGGAGACAAGAGTATTGGTCGCCCCGTCCGTTGCGTAAAGGACTAGTAAGGCATGAAAAATCTTGTTATTTATGTGCATGGGAAGGGCGGAAACGTTGACGAGACTTTACATTATAAGAGCTTGTTCTCTGATGCTGATGTTCTTGGTTTTGATTACAAGGCCGAAACCCCGTGGGATGCCCAAAAGGAATTTCCGGTATATTTTGATTCTGTTGCGGTGGGCTACGATGATGTGACCCTTATTGCAAATAGCATCGGGGCTTTCTTTTCGATGAATGCGCTAGGCGATAAGCCTATCAAACAGGCATACTTTATTTCGCCGATGGTCAACTTGGAAAAGTTGATTTGCGATATGATGATGTGGGCGGGAGTCTCCGAAGAGGAACTCCGCGAAAAGAAAACCGTGCCGACGAATTTCGGCGAAACGCTTTCGTGGGAATACCTGTGTTACGTGCGTGAAAATCCGCTTGTGTGGCCCATCCCAACAAAGATTCTGTACGGCTCGAATGACAATTTGACCTCGCTAGAAACGATGCGCGAATTCGCCCAGAAAATCGGAGCCCCCTTGACCGTAATGGACGGCGGCGAACACTGGTTCCACACCACCGAACAGATGTCCTTTTTGGACAAGTGGATTCTAAAGTAAAATTTGTTGACGGTTATTAAATAATAACCTATATTAAATTATACCGAAGATATTTGAAAGGGGGGGGCTTTATGAATGAAATTACGGAAAAAGATGTAAAAAGGCTTTGGGTTGAGAAAGACGCTGTTTGTGTCGAACTGAAAGACGGCCGAATCGGGCGTGAACTCATCCGAGATTACGAACCGCTGCGGAAGGCTACGCGAAAGCAGTTGGAGAACTGCCGCGTAGATTGCGATGGCGTGTGGTTTGACGATCTGGACGAGGGCCTGGAACTTTCGGGATTCTTTTCGCCGAAAAAGACAAATCCCATTGGCCGCATATTTTGGTTGTTTCCCGAACTAAACGCCTCGGCGTTTGCCCGTCGATTGGGGATTCCCCAGCCCCTGTTCGCCGCATACGTAAACGGAACGAAGAAACCTTCTTCGGCAAGGAAAAAACTCATTGACGAGGAACTCCGCCGCATCGGCAAGGAATTGCTGAAAACTGTGGATTAGCAGATGAGGGAATAATTATATTTCCGCCGGATAAATTGAGCCATTGGGACGAAGGAGTTTTTATGAAAAAGATTTTTGTGGCGTTGAGCATGGTGGCGTTTTTGGCGGCGTGTGATGATTCGTCGTCGGCATCGGCAGAGAACAATGAACCTACGACTTTGAGTAGTGCCGAAGAGCAGGGAAGTTCATCTTCTCGTCATTGCGAGGAGTGTAACGACGAAGCAATCTCTAGCAGTATTGAGGAGTTGAATGGGACTAGCTCGTCCAGCAGTGTAAAGGAGAAGTCTTCGTCAAGCTATACTCAGGGTGATGCGAAGCAATCTAGTTCTAGCGAAAAGTCTGGGAAGTCTAGCAGTAATCTGATTGAATCTTCGTCCAGTTCGGTAACGTCTGAATCGACTGAAAAATCGAGTAGCTCGGAGAAACTGCCCGAGACAAGTAGCAGTTCGGAAAAAGAGCCCGAATCAAGTAGTAGTTCTTTGGGTGGGATTGAGTTTTCGTCAAGTAGCGTCATCCTGAGCAGTAGTGACGTATCTATTCCTTCGTCTAATTCTGTTGTGTTGGCAACTCCGTGCAAAAACGAAACAGAAGACAATTGTGAATATGGTGAATTGTCAGACGAACGTGGTGGTCGAACTTATAAGACGGTAAAAATTGATAACCAATGGTGGATGGCTGAAAACCTGAATTACGAAAGCGCGAACAGTTGGTGCGGTGGCGGACGTACTACAGCAAATGGTGTCGAACGTATTACGACAGAAGGCGATTGTGCCGTCTATGGTCGCCTTTACACATGGACTGCGGCAACAACCGCATGCCCTAGCGGTTGGCACCTGCCAAGTAAGGCTGAATGGGAAACCTTGTTCACTGCAGTTGGTGGACAATCAACGGCAAGCAATGTGCTCAAGTCCACATCCGGTTGGTATGTCGCCCGCAATGGTACTGATGTCTATGGTTTTTCGGCGTTACCTGCCGGTGGTAGGAGCGACGTTGGGGGGTACTACAACAAGGGCGATGACGCATATTTTTGGAGTTCTACAGAGGACAATCGCTACAGCGCGTACTACACGACTTTATACTACGACTCCGATAAAGGCTTCGACAATGCGAAGTTTATCAACGACGGTAAGGACTACGCCTTCTCTGTTCGTTGCTTAAAGGACTGACCGCAAGGCGAACGCTGCACAGAGGCGCTGGAAAGCCCTAAGGCGGAAGAAGATAAGTCGGCGAGCGGACAGTAAAGGCCGAAGGCCGTAATTTGTCCGCGAGGCGAGCTTAGCTCTGGAGCCGTGGGCTGTTTGATGCCGGGGCGTTGCGGGGTGTCCCCGCTAGAGAGGGTGGTGTAGGACTCGGCGAGAGTCGAGGCCGAAAACAGGGGGATTCTTCCCCCTTTTATAGACGAAAGAACGGCTAAAATGCTATCTTTCCCCCCGGAAACATTCTAATTAACAGAGGTTCAAAAAATGAATTATTTCAATTCTATCCCTATGCGTCGCCAACTCGAAGAAATTGGCCACTGCCGTTTCATGGAACATTCTGAATTCAGCCGTGGTGTTGAAGCCCTCAAGGGCAAGAAGATCGTGTTCGTCGGTTGCGGTGCCCAGGGTCTCCATCAGGGTCTTGACCTGCGCGATAGCGGCCTCGACGTCTCTTACACGCTCCGCAAGGAAGCCATCGAACAGAAGCGCCAGTCCTGGAAGAACGCTACTGAAAACGGCTTCAAGGTCGGTACCTACGAAGAAATGATTCCGGATGCAGACCTCGTTTGCAACCTCACACCGGACAAGCAGCACCACAACGTGATTCCGGCCATCATGAAGCTCATGAAGAAGGGCGCCGCCCTCTCTTACAGCCACGGCTTCAACATCGTTGAAGAAGGCCAGGAAATCCGCAAGGACATCACGGTGATCATGGTCGCCCCGAAGGGCCCGGGTTCCGAAGTCCGTAGCGAATACGTTCGCGGTTTCGGTATGCCCTGCCTTATCGCTGTGCACCCGGAAAACGACCCCGAAGGTAAGGGCTGGGACTACGCCAAGGCTTACGCCGCTGGCCTCCATGCCGACCGTCCGGGCGTTCTCGAAAGCTCTTTCGTTGCCGAAGTGAAGTCCGACCTCATGGGCGAACAGACCATCCTTTGCGGTATGCTCCAGACCGGCACGATCCTCTGCTACGACAAGATGGTGAAGGATTTCGGCGTTGAACCGGCTTACGCGGTCAAGCTGCTCCAGTACGGCTGGGAAACCATTTCTGAAGCCCTGAAGCACGGCGGCATCACCAACATGATGGACCGTCTCTCCAACCCGGCCAAGATCCGCGCCACGGAACTCGCCGAAAAGATGAAGAAGATCATGAAGCCGCTCTACTGCGAACACCAGGACAACATCATCTCTGGCAAGTTCTCCAGCACCATGATGGTGGACTGGGAAGCCGGCGACAAGGATTTGCTCAAGTGGCGTGGCGAAACGGGCGAGCTCGAATTCGAAAAGGTCGAAGCTACCGACAAGGTCATCACCGAACAGGAATACTTCGACCGCGGCGTTCTCATGACCGCCATGATCAAGGCCGGTGTGGAACTCGCATTTGAAACCATGTGCTCCGTGGGCATCAAGCCGATGAGCGCCTACTACGAATCCCTCCACGAAACTCCGCTTATCGCCAACCTCATCGCTCGTAAGAAGTTGTACGAAATGAACCGCGTGATCAGCGACACCGCCGAATACGGTTGCTACCTGTTCGCCAACAAGTGCGTGCCTCTGCTCGCCGACTTTATGAAGAACGAAGTGAAGAAGGACGACATCGGCGCTATCTATGGCGAAGGCAAGACCACCGCTGTGGATAACGAAGAGCTCATCAAGGTGAACAAGAACATCCGTCAGCATCCGGTGGAAGAAGTCGGTGCTTGGCTGCGTGAACGCATGAGCGGCATGACGAAAGTTGTCTAATCGGCGCAATACGGCGTTGCTCGCCCCCTCACGTACGCTCTAGTACGCTACGGGGGCTCGCGCCTTGTCTTGCTTGATTATCCAACTTTCGAGAAAGATGTTTTGTCGTTCTCGAAATCGCGAAAATTTGGCCCGCCTTTTGGCGGGCTTTTTCTGTGTTGACTATATTTAGGGCATGAACAATTCTCAATCTCGCAGCAAGCTTCGTGACGAAGTCTATACCCAGATGATGTGCGCGCAGGCGCGTCTTTCTAAAGATCAGAATACCCAGATGGGGGCGGTGCTCGTGTCGGCCGACGGTCGCGTGATCAGCACTGGCTACAATGGAGCTCCGGCTGGCTTTGATGACGAAACGGTGCCGTACACTCGCGAAAAGCAGTTGCTGGCCTACGATTTGTTGGATGCCGATTCGGGCGAGTTGCTGAGCCACCATGAGTTTGAGGCGAACAAGTACCCGTTCATGGTGCATGCCGAAATCAATGCGCTGCACTATGCCCGCGGCAAGGTTCCTCCGGGATCCAAGCTCTATGTGATCGGTTTCCCGTGCGAACGCTGTGCCCTGGATGTGAGCCTTTCGGGGGTTGCCGAAGTGTTCGTGACCAAGGACGATTACGACCCGAAGTCTACGCTGAACAATAGCCGTGACACGGCCTACTACATGTTTGCGCAGGCGGGAATCGTGGTGACGCTGTGTGGTAAGCGCATTCGCCCTGTGGTTTCGAAGCCTAACAAGTAGTTTTTATCACACACGGAAAAGTGTAGACATAAATTTTTGTCTAAATGTAGACTTTTAGGCGGATTTTTTGTTATATTGATAACCGGGAGCAATTTGCGCTCGGTTATTTTTATTGGGATTTTTTATGGTGAATCTTTTTGAATATCTGAACTACCGCGAATTTTTGCGGGATAGCTACGAGGAGCGGCACAAGGGTGATTGGCGCTTTAGCCATCGCTATATTGCCGACCGAGCTGGATTCGATGCGTCGATGTTCAATAAGATTCTGCAGGGCAAGCGTAACCTGACTAGCCGCCTTGTCTCTGTTTTTGCCGATATTTTCTGTAGTGATGCCCGCGAAAAGGCCTACTTTGCCGATATGGTGGCGTTCAACCAGGCCAAGAACCATTCCGAAAGCCGCCAGTATTTGGAAAAGTTGGTGGCAACCAAGGAATGCAAGGTCGAAAATGTAGCCAAGGACCAGTTCGAATACTTTGACCACTGGTACCATGCGGTAATCCGTGAACTGGTGACTTTTTACCCGTATGTGGGTGACGATGCGGCGCTCGGCCTGATGGTGCGCCCGCCGCTTACGGCTTCGCAGGTCAAGTCTTCGATTGCGCTGTTGGAACGCCTCTCGATGATCAAGAAGAACGAGACGACTGGTTTTTACGAACAGACGCAGGGCCTGATTTCGAGCGGTTCGGAATCGTTCAGCACGGCGGTCAACTCTTACATTCAGCAGAATTTGAATGTGGCGCAAGACGCCTTGGATCGTTTTGAACGCGGCGAGCGCAATTTGTCAACGCTAGCCTTTGCCTGTGACGAGCCAACTTACAAAGAATTGGTTGAGATGGTGCGCCGCTTTAGGCGCGAAGTTTTGGCGAAGGTGGGGCAGTGCGAAAAGCCTAATCGCGTGTTCCAGCTGGGCATGCAGTTATTCCCGCTTTCTGACCCGTATCCGCCACCGCAGCGCCGCGGTCGTAAGCGCCGTATTCGCGGTATGGAAATGACGAACGGCGACGAATTAGAAGTTGCCGGTGATGATATCGCCGGCGAAAATGCCGAAGGGGGCGCGGACAATGCTTAAGAGAAAGTCTTTATATGCAGTTCTAGCACCCGTGGTGGCGGGAATGCTTTGCAGTAGCTTTGTGGGCTGCTCTGAACGTCGCGATGTCGCGGGCGGTACCGAAGCCGAATCGACGATCGCGTTGCAGATTCAGTTGGCAAGCGGTAAGCCAGCCGCTTATAGCCGTGTGCGTGCGCTCCCGGAAGGTTTTTTACCCGAAGGCAACCGCGTGGTGCCTTGGCTCGAAACGAATGATTCGGGCTTTGTCAAGATTCCGATGGAACCGGGTTCTTACACGGTGGAGGCTCGCCATGTCGATGGAACAGTGGCAACAGGCGCTATCCGCAGCGTAGACTTGGAGAAAAAGTCGGCCGCTAGAATCGATACGGTCAAACTCGGCGAACTTTCTTCGATCGAAGGCTACGTGATGCTCGGTGATTCGATGCCGGTGGTCCGTATTGCGGGCCTTGACCGCTATGTGATTCCGGACAGCGCGGGTCACTTTGTGATTGACTCGCTCCCGGTGGGCGATTTTGACGTGCAAATCGGCGACCCGCAAGAGGTTTATTCGGCCAAGGTGCAGTCGACGACGGGCGATACCTTGTATGTAGACTGCTCTGATTCCACTTCAAGCATTAATGTGGTAAAGCCTAAGGAAACGGCAGCAAGTGAATATCCCGATGCCGACTGGAACGAACACGATGCCTTGATTAAGTTGGCCGATGGCTATGCTGTAGGCGTGCTCGGTGCTGCGGGCGTTACCGATTCTGCGGGCAATATCAGCAAGCAGAAGGGCGAAGTCTGTATTGTGACCACAACCGAAGACTACATTATTGTCGAAGACACGACCAGTACGGATTCTGCGTCAACGACGGCGGTGATTGCACCGGGGTCGCTCCGTGAATGTGCCTATAAAGAAGGCCCGGTATGGGTGCTGTTTGAAAAAGACGGTACTTATAACCTGCAGGCTCCGCTCCGCTTGAAGTCCGACAAGACATTCGATGGCCGCGGCCGCGATATCCGCATTTCGGGCATGGGTGTGCTTACCGATGCATCGAGCAACTTGATCTTTGAAAATCTGACCTTTACGGCGCCGTCTATTACAGCGCAAGATACGACATCTCGCCGCGCCCTTTCGATCCATAACCGTACGCATCATGTGTGGGTGGACCATTGCACCTTCGAGGAATACCCGCTGGTGGAATTCGATGTGAAGCGCTGCTCGCATAATGTCACGATTTCTTGGTCTCGTTTTGAAAATGCTCAGACGGGTGTGCTGTTCGGACTTGCCGGCGATATCATTATGGATACTGCCCAAAGCCTGACAATGCATCACAATTACTTCGAGGGGCTCTCTCGCGACGGAATTCTTGCTCATGGAGGCAAACTTCATGCCTACAACAACTTCTTCTACTCTTTAGATTTGTCGGGCGTGGTATGTTCAGATTCCGCTACCTGCCTGATAGAAAAGAACATCTTCAATAACGAAATGCCCGTGACGCTATACCGCTGGTATTACGATGACGGTGCTCCGGTGGATTCTACGGTGGGCTTTGCCGACATGGAATCCAACTGGCATACCGCCGGCGGTGAAGATTTCATTACCGATGCTCGCGGCTACAAGCCCGACTACAAGTATACGGCTGATTCCGCCGATGCAGAGCTTGCTTTGAGAGTCAAGAAGCAAAGCGGAGCCCAGTAATTTTCTACTTTAGCGGTCATGAAAGAAAAACTCCCGGCTTTCCTGTTCATGCTTGCAATCCCGCTGTCGATTGTCCTCTACCTGAAGGTAGAGGCGGCTTCGGGGTCCGAAATGGTGGCGCTGCTTTCGGCGGTGGCTTGCTACCTAGTGGTCTTTTTCTTGCTGGCAGTATTCTTTAATTCTCGAGCCAAAGATGCTGACGGCAAGGCGGTTTCGGCCCTGGATAACTTGTTTGCAGAAAAGAAGACAAAGGCCGAACTTGCCCGCGAGGCGATTATTCGCAAGCAAAAGGAACTGGAAGCGAAAAAAGCCTCCGAAAACAAACCGAATTCCTAAGCGGCTCTTTGCAGACAAAATTATCTCCTTTAGCTATATTTGCGCCGTAAGGAGATTATATGAAGAAAACAGCCCTTTTCCTAGCCTGCGCGGTAGCCTTCGCCGGTGCCGCTGAACGTTATAAAGACCGCATGTTTGACGTCTCTGTTGAAAGAGATGTCACCTACGCTTCGGGTGTAAAGCACCTTAAAACCGTCAATTCGTTATTGAAAGCGTATAACTTGTATGCAACAGTCGATGATGGAATGCCGGTCCATCTTTACGAAAACGAGACTGACCTTACCGAAGTCAGCTTGAAGATGGATATTTACCAGCCGAAAAACGACACCGAAAAGAAGCGCCCGGTGGTTTTGGTGATGCACGGCGGTGCATTTGCTGCAGGTTCCAAGAACGATTATGACCAGCACTCGGTTACTTATTGTGACTCTCTGGCTGCTCGCGGATTTGTGACGGCTGCTGTGCAATACCGTCTGGGCATTACGGCGGTAGTCAAGGACAAGGCTCTTACCGTCGATAGCCTCGATTTCTCGAGAACGGTGTACCGCGGAATTCAGGATGTTCGTGCCGCTGTCCGCTACATTAGGGCTAACGCCAACAAATTGGGCATTGACCCGGATCGCGTTTACTTGATTGGCAATAGCGCAGGTGCAATCCTTTCGCTCGAAAACATTTACATGGACAAGGAATCCGAAATCCCGCAGGCAGCTAAGACGAAGCCGGATTTGGGTGGACTCGATGCCTATGGCGAGCAGGGTTATGGCTCTCAGGCGAACGCTGTGGCCGCCTTGTGGGGTGCCGTTCACGATCCTAAGATTATCGAAGACGTGAAAAAGCCGGTTCTCTTGGTTCATGGCAAGGCTGATAGTACAGTCGTCTGGAAGACGGGCCGCCCGTTGGGCAACATTGCCGTCGTTCTTGAAAACTTGATGCCTTCTGCTGCTGCAATGGTGAGCGCACTCGCTTTCCATGTGAATACTCCGACTCTTTACGGTAGCTACGTGATTGACTCGGTGCTTACGGCAAACAATGTGGAACACGATACCTACTTTGTCGAAGGTCAGCCCCATGAATTTTATGACTACGATGATTACGACGTGAAGGTGCAAAAGAAGGTCTTTGACTTCCTTTATGGCTTGACTCAGAAGCCTGCTGTTCGCGATCGCATTGTGCTTGCTTTGGCTAAGCCTTCTGCACTTCGCATGGGTGAAAATAACATGAGCTTTACGGTGTCGAAGGGTAACAATCTCGCTTATGCCGTGACGGATTTGCGCGGTCGTATCGTTAAGAACGGTGTGGCTTCTGCCGGTGAAACGGTTGAATTGAGCGACCTCAATCGCGGCGTGTACGTGCTTCGCGTGAAGGGTGAACGCCCCATTCGCTTCGGCATTTCTCGCTAAAAAACGCCAATTTCCAAACTTTCTAAAGCGCCCTTTCATTTCGGAGGGCGTTTTTCTATATTTGGGGTGGGGTGGCGGATGGCCGCCGGCAGCAATGCTGGAGGAAAGTCCGGGCACCGCAGGGCAGGATGCTGGATAACGTCCAGGCGTGGAAACACGACAGAAAGTGCAACAGAAAGTAAACCGCCGGCCGCAAGGCAGGTAAGGGTGAAATGGCGAGGTAAGAGCTCACCGCGCTTCTGGTGACAGGAGTGGCACGGTAAACCTCATCCGGTGCAAGACCAAGCAGAATTCCGTTCACGCAAGTGAACCTGGGGCGGCCCGCACCAGCTGGAATTCGGGTAGGTTGCTTGAGGCGGTCGGTAACGATTCGTCCAGAGAGATGGTCATCGCCTTCGCAAGAAGGTACAAAACCCGGCTTACAACTGCCCCTTTATGAAGGCCTCTGCTTAACGCAGAGGCCTTCTCCGACTAGGGAAGGCTCCGCCCTCCCTAATACCCTCCTTTCCCTTCGCGGGCAACCGCTAACAGCAGAGGCCTTCTCCTTTTACAGACCGCTCGGCTTTATTACAAATATGAAAATGTGATATCGCCTCGCTCTCGCACTCACGCCTTGTTTATACAAGGCGCTTGTTGCTCACGGAATAATTTTATCTTATATTTACTTTATAACGTACGGGAAATATTTTGAATAAAGACAAAATAAACAAGTTGATTTTACGCATCGGTGTGGTAATCGGTGTGATTGCTGTACTCATGGGAATTGCCCTTACGGTAGCCGTCTGGAACGAGGGCTATTACGTAGGCGCCATGATGATGATTGTGACAGGTGCAATCAGCATTTTCCTTGGAATGAAGGAATTGCTGCAGCCGAGCGATCATGTTTTCCACTGGCTGCCGCTGTTCTACAAGATTGTGCGCCGAGCTTTCTTTTTCTTGAATGCGGTGTTGATCGGGCTTGTCATTCTGACGGTTGCCCCGATGCTTGAATAATCTGTGCGATTAATGCACGCCGTCTTCGTTGGCGGATTTCTTTTCGCTGTACCAAAGCTGGATTTTTTCACGGGCTTCTTCGTTGAAGGAGTCCTTGTCTTTTAGAATGGTTTCTGCCATTTGCAAGGTTTGCGCGATGAGTTCCTGGTCGGCAATCCAGTCAAACCAACGGAATACCCAGCTGCCGCTCTGTTCGTTGCCTTCCAGGTTGCCGGCGCCGCGGGTTTGCAGGTCAAGTTCTGCAATCTCAAAACCGTCGTCGGTGTGGCTGAATTGCGTGAGGCGTTCCAGCGAATTTGCGGCAGCCTCGCCATCGGGCAACATCAAGAAACACCAGGCCTGCTGATCACCGCGACCAACACGCCCGCGCAACTGGTGTAGCTGTGCTAAGCCAAAACGGTCGGGCTGGTCGATGGCCATAATGTTTGCTTCGGGCACGTTCACGCCGACTTCGATGACGGTAGTCGCTACCAGAATATGGACTTCTCCGGCTGCGAATCGCTTGAGAATGGCGTCGCGCTGCTCTTCGTCCATCTGGCCGTGAATGCCTTCTACGACGACGCTAGAATCAAAGGCACGCAATTCGTTGACTACATCTTCGACACTGCGGGCATTGCCTTCGTCATCGCTCCCGACACGGCTTACAATCCAGTAGCACAAGTTTCCGCCCTTTGCCTCGCTGCAAATGAATTTCTTCATGTCATTTCGCTTGTCGGGGCTCACGAGGCGAGTCTTTACGGGCTTTCGGCCTGCTGGCTTTTCCTTGATCGAAATCACTTGCAAGTCGCCGTATAAGGTCATGGCGAGACTTCGCGGAATCGGGGTGGCGCTCATCACGAGCATGTCGGGGTATTCGCCCTTCGAAAGCAAGGCTTCGCGCTGGTTCACGCCAAAGCGGTGCTGTTCGTCGATAATCACGAACCCGAGTTTTGCAAAAGTCACATCTTTCGAAAACAGCGCATGCGTTCCGATGACAGCTTGGCAAAGCCCCATCTGGAGTTCGCCCAGAATCTGGCGCTTCTCGGCGGCGGGGGTCGCCCCAACTAAAAGTTGAATGCGCATTCCTGCGGCTTCGAAGAACGGTTTCATCTGCTTAAAATGTTGGCGTGCCAAAATATCGGTCGGCACCATCAATGCGCATTGCTCGCCAGCGCCGCACACGGCCAGCATGGCGAGCAGGGCGACCACCGTTTTGCCACAGCCCACATCGCCTTGCAATAGGGCGTGAAATTGCTTTTTGCCGTTCAGGCCATCGATAATGCGGTTCAGCGCCGCGTCCTGCCCGCCGGTCAAGTTGAAGGGCAAGCGCGACTTGGCGAGCATGACCTGGCCCAAGTCAATTTGCCTTTCGTGCCCGCGAACCTTCTGGTTCTCGCGGCGCTTCACCATGCGCAAGCAGAAGGGGAGCAGTTCCAAAACCTTGAGCTCCCGCTTCGCCTTGCGAATCGAATCGAAGTCGGCAGGCTTGTGCAAAATGCGCAAATCGTCTATGACGGGCTTGTAATGCAGGTAATCGGTGAGTTCCCTAGGGCAAATTCCCGAAAGCGTCAAAGCGGGAAAATGAAACACCACGCTGAACCAGTTACGAAGCGCCCTTTGCGTAATGCGGGCCTTGATCATCGCCTCGGTCATGGAATACACAGGCAGAATCTGGCCGCTGAATTGTTCGTCTTCGTCCATGGGCTGCATGTCGGGGTGCGTCATCTGGAATCCGCGGTATTCGCCTACAACGCCTGTGGCGAGCCAGCGGGTTCCCGGTTTCAGACGCTTGCTTTGATACTGCGCGCCCTGGAAAAATGTAAGTGTCAATTCTCCGGTGCCGTCGGCTAGGGTGGCGACATAGCGGCTGCCGCGCCCGCGAATAATCCCGCCGCGTAAAATCTTTCCGATCACTACGACGCGGTCGCCGACGTGCAGGTTCCCGATGGCGGTCACCTTGGTCTGGTCCAGGTAGGTGCGGGGAATATTGAATAGAAAATCGGCAAGCGAAACGATACCCGCAGACTTGAGAGCCTCAAGGCTCTTTGGACCCATCTTGGGGAGATTGCTTAAGTCCATGGTTTACTTTGCTTCGCTCTGAGCCTTTTCTTTTTGGGCCTGTTCAGCACGTTCGCGAGCCTTCACGCGAGCGGTCTTTCCGATAAGGTTCAGGTTCTTCCAAGCGAAGGGCTTGATCGGGTTGCCGTTTTCGTCAAGCATCTTGATACCCTTGGTATCGATTGCTCGTACGATTTCATTCAGCTTGTTGACCAGTTCGTTCACCTTGTCGACTGTTTCGGAAGAATACAGAATCTTGCTGTAAATGGGGTCCGCTTCGATATTGTTGATCAACTCGTTCGTCTTGTTTGCGCCTTCCGAAATCTGCTGCATGGCGTTTTCCGCAAGAGCGAGCTTTTCGTTGATGGTGCTGGTAACGATATCGATGGCGGAATCCGCTTGGTTCGTAACCACAAGCAGGTTGCGGCTGGCGACGTCGGCTTGCTTAAACAGGTTGTTCATTGCCGGCTGTAAAGTCTGGAGTGTCCTTTCGGTGTTCGATAGCGCCACTTCGATGTTGCGAATGACGTATTCCACCAGGTCGCTTGCAGAACGGTGCGTCGAGTCGCCGTTTGTCACCAGATACACCACCTGGCGAATCGTTTCGACCTGTGCGTTCACGTTTTCGATGTAGCGCAACACTTCGGCAATGCCCGGTTCAAAGTGCCCTGTGTGAATGTAGTCGTCGGGGAGCACCTTGCCCGTCTTGGACGGGATGATTTCGAGCCTGCGCTGGCCCATAATCGCGTGGTTGATGTTGTTGAACTGGGTGCCTTCGCGAATCACGATAGGTTCGTTGAACTTGATTTCAACGCGGGCGCGGTCACCAAGCCATTGGACTTTGCCAATCGTTCCGACCGTATAGCCACGAATCATTACCTGGTCTTCGGGCTGCAGGGAACCGAGTTCGTCAAAGTCGACCTGGATAATCGTGGTCGCTTCATGATGGGCATCCCACATGCTATAGGCGATGATGGCAAATAGCCCAAACAACGCAACCAGTGAAATGTAGCCCAATGCCCGGTCGGAAATCTTCATGGCCGAGAATATAGTAAAAATCTCTCATCTCACATCTCCAAGAACGCGCTTGATTTCTGCAAAGTCGGTGATTCCGTCTTTGACTAGCTTCAGAGCGTTTTCCCGAAGTGTACCGTCTACGTAATTGCCGTCGGGCGTAAGAATCTCGACTACCGCTTGGCGGCCCGAATAGGGGAGCGCTTGGGCCGGGCGGCAGCGTACCAGGCGCTGGGCCATAATGCCCAGGAGTGATTCTTGCAGGGCCGTGCGCGAAATGCCCAAATCTTCAAGGCGGGTGAATCCGGCTTTGGCAGAATTCGTGTGCAGGGTCGATACGACCAAGTGCCCCGTCTGTGCGGCGCGGAGGGCGATTTGCGCGGTCTCTTTGTCGCGGATTTCGCCGACCATGATGACGTCGGGATCTTGGCGCAAAATGGCCCGGAGCGCTACGGCAAATGTGAACCCGCATTTTTCGTTCACCTGCACCTGAGCCACCCCTTCCAGCGGATACTCTACTGGGTCTTCAATCGTTGTCACGTTGATTTGCCTATGCACGATTTCTTGCAACCCGGCGTGTAGCGTTGTCGTCTTCCCGGACCCAGTCGGCCCAGTTACCAGGAACAATCCCTGCGGGCTATGGAATACTTTCCGCAAAAACTCAAGATTCCTTGAACTCAAACGCAGCGATTCCAGCTTTGAGTATGCAATCGGACTACTCGCTGTCGGTAAAATCCGGAGCACCGCTTTTTCGCCCCCTTGTACGGGGAGCGTGCTTACACGAATGCTTGCGTTGAGGCGTAACCCGCTAAAAGTAAATGAACCGTCATGCGGAATTCTTTTGTCTGTAATATCGATCTCCGAAAGAATCTTGAGTCGGACTAAAACCGATTCGCAAATCCATAAGGGCAAGTTTTTGTAATCGTTCAACAATCCGTCTTGCCGTAACCGCACACGAAACGTCTGTGCTGCAGGTTCCAAGTGAATGTCGGTGGCTTTTAAGTCTATGGCCTGTTCAATCAGGCTGTCAACAAGATTCACAATCGGTTCGGATTCCCAAGAAGCGTTTTGCGCATTCTCGGGCTTTAATAAGTCATCGTCAAAATTCTCGGAATCGAGGCTCAACAACTGATGAATCTCTGCCTTGCTCTTGATGCAGGCTTGCACGGGTGCGCCAAGCTCCGTTCGCACCTTCTGAAGCAAAAAGTCATCGCAGTCGTTCGTCACGGCAACACTCAATTCGCCGAGTAAGGCAACCTCGTGCTCGCGACACCATTTCGTAGAAAGAATGCGTTCCATATCGTGAAAATAAAAAACATTCCCGCGTAAGCGTGCAACACATTGTTTGCAAGATTTTTAGCCGAACGGTATTAAAAAGTCCCGACTCTAGTGAGTCGGGACTTACTTCTCTCTCTATTGTCTAAATCTTATGCCTTATGGCGCTGGAAATTCTTCTTGATATTTCCGGCTTTCTTTTTCGCCTTGTGGAAGATGGCGTTCGGGAGCCAGAAGAAGGTCGGCACCAAGTACATGGTGAGGATTGCTGACACAATCAAGCCACCCACAGAGGCGATACCCATCGGCTGGGTCATGGCAGCCACGTTACCACCGAGAGCGAATGCCAGCGGGAGCTGAGCCACCACAGATGCAAACGTTGCAAGCACAATCGGCTGGAACTTGGTTTCGCCTGCGGTCATAATGGCAGATCGTCTGCCCATCGCGCCACTTCGTAGTAGTCTGTTTGCTTCGTCAAGCAATAGAATAGCGTTGTTCACCACCACACCGATAAGCATCACGATAGCCATGAGGGCAATCATCGAAAGTGCCTTGCCGGTAACGATAAGGGAAAGAATCACGCCGATAGCACCCATCGGGATTGTCGTCATAATGATGAACGGCTGGGCAAAGCTTTCGAGAAGGGCAATCAGCAAAATGTAGGTGAGGATGATAGCCATCAAGATAGCCGTCTTGAATTCGTCCACCATGTCATTCTGCATGTCTGCGTTACCGCCAAAGCCGAACGAAATTCCTTCGGGAACCTGGTCCTTCATTTCTGCGGCGAGCGCTCCGACCTTGCCCATGATTTCACCAGTCGTGTGTCCTGGCAACAAGTTCATCGAAACGTCAACACGTCTCATCTTGCGCTTACGGTCAATACGGGTCGGGCCTGCACCGTCTTCGATGAAGAACAACTCGTTGGCGTTTACGTATCCCTTAGGCGTCAAAATCGGGAGGTTTTCGATGTCTACGTGGCTCTGACGGTCTTTTTCCATCATGCGCACATACACGTCGTATTCTTCACCGTCATCGGTGTACTGGCCCGCTTCATAACCGCTCACTGCAATGTAGTTGTAGTTGGCGGCGGTCTTGAGCGTGATGCCGTAATCGGCGAGAGCCTGACGGTTCGGGATAAGTCGAATTTCGGGCTTACCCGCTTCGTAGCTCATCTTCACGTCTACGATACCGTTGATGGTTTCCTTGATTTTGTCCATCACGATTTCGGAAGCCTTTACCACGGAGTCGGCGTGCAAACCGCTCACTTCAAGCACCACGTCGCCGGCAGAGTTGTTCTGCATTTCGGAGGCGGAGGTGGACTTGATGGAAATGAAGGCGTCAGGAATGTTTGCAAGGTAAGGACGCAAGGAGTCGACGATTTGGTCGGTACTGCGAGTACGGCCTTCCCAGTCCTTCAGGAGCTTTACGCGCATGGTAGCCTGGTTTACGGTCGTAAAACCGTTAGAGCCACCCACGTTCATGCTGTAGTGCACAATTTCGGGAACACCCTTGACTCTCTCTTCGATAATACGTGCAACGCTGTCGGTGGTTTCGATATTAGTACCCACAGGCATTTCAAGCTTCACCGAAATCATGCCCTGGTCTTGTTTTGGCATCACTTCGACGGTCAAGAAGTTCTTCGCGAGAACACCCACAAAGAAAATTCCTGCGCCAAGTGCAACGACTTGGAATATAACACCCGGAACAGAAAGGCAGAACGAAAGGGTCTTGAGGTACACAAAGCGAATCCCATTCAGGGCCTTGGGGAAGAGCGCAAGAATACGGTCAAGAATCGAGGGCTTTTCTTCGATAATGTTTCCGTTTTCGTCTTTCTTTTTGCCTTTGAACAAGTAGGCTGCCATGAGCGGTGTCAAGGTGAAAGTCACCAAGAGCGACACGAAGGTTGCAAACACCATGGTCAGACCGAACGTTCTAAAGAAGATACCGGCAATGGACTTCATGAAGGCAATCGGCACGAACACGCAAACGTTGGTGAGTGTCGAAGCCATGATGGCGACCATGATTTCACTGGTGCCTCGGTAGGCGGCTTCTTTCGGGTCAAGTCCAAGTTTTAATTTTTCGTTAATGTTTTCAAGCACCACGATAGAGTTCGTCACCAACAGGCCCACGGAACTCGACAGAGCCATGAGCGACATCATGTTGATGCCAAAGCCCGCAAAATACATAAGGGTAAATGCACCAATCACGGAAATCGGCATCGTAAGGGCCGCAATGAACATGGTCGAGAACTTGCCGAGGAACAAGAGCAAAAGTCCAGCCGTAAGGCCGATTGCGATAATGATATTCTGAATCACGTTATCGATAGCTTCGTTCACTGCTTCGGACTTGTCGTAAACCAGGTGAAGTTCGAACCCTTCGGGGAGTGTTTGCTGAATCTGGGCCATGCGCTTGAGCACGCCTCTTGAAACTTCAACCACGTTAGCGTCGGAACGCTTCTTGATATCGAGTGAAACAGAGTTCGTTCCGTTGAAGCGAGAAGCAGAAGTAATCGATTCAATCGTGTCCTTGACGTCGGCGATTTCAGAAAGTTTGATCACGCCTGTTTGGGTCGGAATATCCAGGTCGCGCATTTCGTCGAGGCTGGTGAACTTACCTGCGGTACGCACGGTCGTATTCTTGTGCTTGCCGATGACTTCACCAATCGGGTTGTTGACGTTAGCTTGTCCGAAAACTCCCATGATGGTCGCAATGTCTACATTGCGGTCAATCATTTTGTCCTTGTCAAGTTCAATGGAAATCTGGCGAGTGGTACCACCGAAAAGGTCAACGCTTGCCACGCCCGGAACAGAGGTGAACAGCGGTTCGATTTCGTCCTCCACCTTCTGGCGGAGTTCCGTGGAGTTCAGCGGACCGGTAAACGAAATGGACATGATGGCGGCACCGTTAATGTCCACCTTCGAAATAATCGGGGCCTGCACGGCATCCGGGAAGTCGGCTGCGGCAAGTTCGATCTTGGAACGCACGTCGTTTGCAGCCACGTCCACGTTGATACCCATGTTGAACATGGCGACCACGATACCGTAGTTTTCAAGGCATATCGACTGCACGTAGTCGATACCGTCCACCAGTTCCACCTGTTCTTCGATAGGCTTGATGATGGTCGTTTCAATTTCTTCGGGGTTTGCACCCGGATAGATGATGGTACCGGTGACCACGGGGACGTCAAATTTCGGCATCAGGTCCACCACCATCATGCTGTAGGTGTAGAGACCGAAAACCACCACGGTCAAAATGACCATGAGCATGGTTATCGGTTTATAGATACTGGCCTTAATCATTCAGAATCATCTCCTATTCAACGATCAGCACTTTGTCGCCGTCGTTCATCTTGGACTGGCCTTCGACAATCACGGTTTCGCCACCTTCAAGGCCTTCTGTAATCTGTACTTCGTTCTTGGTCTGCACGCCAAGCTTCACGATCTTGCGAAGGGCCTTGCCTTCGGCATCGACAGTCCAGATGACGTTAATGCCGTTGCGGTAAACGATTGCTTCGGCAGGAACCACGATGCCTTCCACCTGGCGGGCGTCGAGTTCTGCGGTCACGTACATACCGGGCAAGAGCTTCTTGGCCTTGTTGTCGAAAGTGATTTCGACCGGGAAGAAGTGGGTGGCCGGGTCGGCTGCGAGCGGAATCAAGGAAACTTTACCCGTGAGCGTTTCGCCGGCGACATTCACGGTAGCGGCAGCGCCCTTCTTGAAGAATCCGATGTCCTTGCTGGTGATGTTCAGCTTCAAGATGACCTTGTTCAGCTTGGCGATGGTGGCAAATTCCTTGCCCTTGCCCGGAGTCTGGCCGACCTTGTACTTGATTTCGGTCACCACGCCGGCTTCAGGAGCGAGAATCAAGGTAGCGCGGCGGGCGGTTTCGAGGCCCATCTTGGCAATCTTGAGCTGCAGTTCCTGGCTATCCATGTCCTGCTGGCTAATGCCGCCCTTGGCATGGAGCTCACGCATGCGTTCAGTTGCTTTTTCAAGAACGGCAATCCTTTCTTGTGCTTCCTGGTACTGGGTGTTATCACCGGTAAAGAGGTATTCGGCAATCACCTGGTCTTTCTGGACGGAGGATCCCACCTGCACGTTGATTTTAGCAATCGGGTCGTCCATCTTGCAAATGGCGCTGTTCTGGTTGATACCCTGGATGGTGCCGCTGAACTTACGCACGTCGGTAAGTTTCGAGGTGGCAGCCTTGACTACGCGGGCGGGCTTGCCTTTTTCTTTCTGGATTTCTTCGATAGTCGATGCCTTCTTTTCGGCATTTTCTTCTTTCTTGTCGCAGGCGACAAGCATCAGCGATGCGACAGCGATTGTCAGGAGGGTTTTAACTGTCTTGTTCATTCTTTCCTCGTCTCTCTTATTAATATTCACCGGTGGCCTGAAGGAGGGCGTTGTAAGCCTGGTTCCAATTCACGATAGCTTGCATGTAGCCGATCTTCGCTGTACGAAGGTCGTTTTCTGCAGTGAGAAGGTTCAGCTGGGTTTCTCTTCCGAGCTTGTAGCTGTCGTTTGTCAGGTCGTAATTCTTTTGAGCCAGGTCGATTTGGCGCTTGGCAATTTCAAGTTGGGAATTTGCATCTTCGAGCGTGTTGGCGCAAGATTCGATCTGCATGCGGAAGCCGCGTTCGGCGGTTTCTTTTTTGATTTGGGTGCTACGCAAGTCGGACTTTGCCTGAACGACCGCTTCCTTGGTTTTCATGCCATTGAAGAGGTTCAGCTTGAGGTTCAAGGCGATGTACTTGCTGATGTTTTCGTCCCAATCCGGAGCGTCCCACTGGTAGAAGTGGTTCTTGTTGTTGCTGTACTTGAGACCGCCCACTAAAACGAGTGTCGGCTTGTAGCCGCCTTCTTCGATAGAAACGTTCTTCTGGAGCATTTCTTCGCTCGCTTCGAGCATCACCAGTTCCTTGCGGCGCTTTTTTACGTTGGCCATGGTGGTATCGGGGTAGGTGTAGCCCTGCAAAGGATCACGGAGGTCCCCCTGGAACTTGACTTCGGAATCCCATTCAAGGCCCATGGTGTTAAGCAGGGCGTTGCGGGCAAGCACACGATTTTTTTCGATGCTGTTGATTTGGGAGGTCAGTTGGTCCATCTTGAGCTGTATGCGGATCAAGTCAAGTTCGGTCATTATGCCGCTCTTGAGGCCCTGTTCCACGAAATTCAGGTTTTCCTGAAGCATGTCCTTGGACTGGTACAGGATAGCGATCGATGAATCCAGGAAAATGAGCTGGTCAAAGGCGTTTTCCACGTCGTAGCGGACGTTTGCCTTGGTGTTTTCAAGGTTGACTTCCTTGACGTGCTTATAGGCCTTGGCGATTTCGATGCCGGTACCGACCTTGCCTTGGGCGTAAAGGATCTGGGTGGCGGTAAGGCCCACGCTGGACTGCCAGCGGTAACCTTGCTGGGACATGCCGTAAATCAGGCCGTCGATGGCGCCTGCGTTCACGTAGTCGTAGGCAGAAGGCTCAGAGCCGTCATTCAACTGAGACTGGGTCTGGTTCAGCGCGTTGAATATGGGCTTTTTGTTGTTTACATCGTCCAAACCGAAAATACGGGTGACGGTGGCATCAAGATCGATTGAAGGTAATGCGTTGCCGTAACCGGCATCAACCTGGGAATTTGCCGAAATGACTTCTTCTTCGGCAGTTTTGACGTCCGAGGACTTTTCAAGGGCGATTTTGACGGCTTCCTCGCGCGTGTAAGTCGTGGCCCAAACCATCTGGGGGACCGCAATGCACAGCGCCATAGCCGATAATGCTGCTAATTGCCTTGACATTCCATCTCCTATATACATTTTGCGGTGCAAATGTAAAAAATTGTTGTTCCATATATAAGGGCTCAAACGCGAATTTAGGGATGAAATGACCAATTTTAGGGATGAAAAACAGCCCGCCGGAGGGGCGGGCTGTAATAGTGAACTTTTGTGTAGTTTTGATTACATCAGGCCGGGGATTTTCATGCCGCCGGTAATGCCGCTGATGCTTTCCTGGGTAGCGTCGTCTTTTTTCTTGACGGCTGCGTTAATGGCTGCCATGAGCAGGTCTTCGAGGGCTTCCACGTCATCTTTGTCGACTGCATCGGGGTTGATCTTGATCATGGTCAGGACACCCTTTCCGTTCATGGCGACTTTCACCATTCCGCCACCAGCTTCGGCTTCGAAACTCTGTGCCTTAAGGTCGCTCTGTGCCTTCATCATCTTGCTCTGCATCTTCTGGAGATCGCGAAGCATTTTGCTCATATCCATAGTGTAGTCCTCGTTAAATGTTTTGGGGTAATATAGAAAACTATTCGTCGCTTTCGGTGGTGTCGCAGCCTTCGGCTTGTTGCGGGGCTGCCATGGGGCGACTGCTCTTGTGACTGTAAATCAGTTCGGCGGCGAAAAGTTCCTTCAGCTTTCGAAGTCCGGGTTCTTTTTCCATGTCCAGCTCAAATGGCGACATTTGAGCCTGCTTGCGAATTTTGAGCTCGCTTTCGTTGAAGGCGCGGCTCTTGAGGCTAAGATCCACCTGCGTTTGGAGCATTTCTTCGAGCATATGCTTGATTCGCTCCATATATTCGGGGTGCTCTTCCATCTGCTTTACGCCCCAGGCGTCGCTGGCGTTGTCGCCCAGGTAGGTGAGGGCGATGGGGAAGGGGGTGGCCTTCAAGTCGCCGGTTTCAAGAACGGTATCGTTCAGGGCAACCGAGAATGCAAAATCGCCGGAGTCGGCAATGCGGGCTTTGACAGAACCCCAGGCGGCCGAGATCTCGTAACGGCTGTAAACGTCGCCATTGTATCCGCTGGCAATACCGTTTTGGAGGGCTGCAAAGGGGTTTTCGTCCTGCTGCTGTAAGGCCTTGGCTTCTTCCTCGGCTTCCAGCATGTTTTGGACATCAGTTACTTTTTTTTTTAACGCCTCGTCGGAGGCGCTTTTCGGGTCGTTGATGGCGGCAAGCGCACGCCTTAGATCCGTAAGCCTGTCGAGCCATGCCATGCGAGCAAACGTGGTTTCTACCAGCAGGCGCGGGTTCGTGCTGTAACGAAGCGTTCCTTGCAGGTCAATCAAAAGCTTGCTGATACGCAGGATGTCGCCGTTCTTGAGTTCGGGCACCACGCTCTTGTACTTGGTGAACATTTCTTCGGAAATGTTCAATGCGTCGGGCGTAAAGGCGTCGAGGCGGGCGTAAAGCAGGTTGCGCAGGAACTTGCCGAATCCGTCAAGCAAGGGCGTGAATTCGATGCCGCGCTTACAGGCGTCGTCCACCATTTTAAAGCAACCCTTGAGGTCGTGGCTTTCGATAGACGAAATCAGCGAGAAAAAGAGTTCTACAGGCGGAATGCCAAGGACGCCACGGACGGCGTCGGCGTTCATTTCGTTGCCGGTAAAGGCGTAAGCCTGGTCGAAGTAGGTGAGGCCGTCACGCATGGAACCGTCGGCTTTTTCGGCGAAAATGTCGAGGGCTTCGTCGGTTGCGTTGATGCCTTCTTGTTCGCAAATATAGCGCAGGCGGCTGCGGATCTGTTCGATCGACAAGCGCTTGAAATCGAAACGCTGCACGCGGCTGAGAATCGTCTGCGGAACCTTGTTGACTTCGGTCGTCGCGAAGATGAAAATCACGTGTTCAGGCGGTTCTTCGAGCGTCTTGAGGAGCGCGTTGAAGGCACCCGTCGAAAGCATGTGGACTTCGTCGATAATGAAAATCTTGTATTTGCCAATGACTGGCGGATACTGCACACGTTCAATCACGTCGCGGATGTTGTCGACGCCCGTATTGGAAGCGGCATCGATTTCGAACACGTCCATCGGGTTTCCGCCGGCAATGTCCTTGCAGCTTTCGCATTCTCCACAGGGGTGCAACGGGTCTCCGCCTTTGCAGTTCAGCGTGCGGGCGAGGATACGGGCACTGGTGGTCTTACCGACACCACGGGTTCCGGTAAACAGGAATGCATGGTGCAAGCGGCCTCCTTCAATTGCATTCTGGAGGGTTTTTGCGATATGTTCCTGACCGACCATGTCGGAAAAAGATTGCGGACGCCACTTTCGGGCCATTGCTACGTATGCCATGTGCGGGAATATAGTAAAAGGCGAGAGCAGCGGCAAAATAACTTGTTATTTTGACATTGCCGAGCCGTACTATATGCGTTCTGAAAGAACGCCATATAGTAAAAAAGTGTGAGATGTGTAATGACTGATGTGAATTGGCCAATTCCACATTCCTCATTTCACATTTCACATTCAACATTTTTTGTATTATTTGTCCGAGATAACTAGCGAGGTTTACGATGAATCCTAATTTGGCTCTTTTGATTCTTTCTTGGCAGGTGGCTTGCCTTTTCCATGAAAACGAAACCGACAAACTCTTGGAAGGCTCCACTTCGGCGACCGAAGCCGAAAGCGATACGCTCGATGCGATTCATGACGAACTGACCCCGGATGTTTCGTGGGACGATTTCAACAATACCTACGCCAAGTTCAAGTCCGCCAAGGACCGCGCCGCTGCCTGTATTGAAGCCCTGAAGAATGAGTCTGGCGAATTCAAGAGCAAGGTGCTGGAATCCATGCTTCGCGTAGCGAACGCCTCTAAAGAAGACGACAACGAAAGCAATGTGTCGCCCGAAGAAATGGACTTTATTCAGCAGATTCGCGAAGCGCTGGAATAAAAGCCTGCTTGGTTTGCGACGCAAACCGCTGCAAATTTTGAAAAAAAGAAACCGCCGAGGTAATTGCCTCAGCGGTTTAATTTTTTGATAGTGAATGCGACTTAGCGGAGCACGATGTCGCCGTTTGCGACGAGTTTGTCACGCAGCTTGTTGTGGGCCTTGTTGACTTCGTCGTCGGTAAGGGTGCGGTCCATGGCCTGGTAGGTCAGGCTGTAGACCAGGTTCTTCTTGCCGGCTTCGATCTTGTCGCCTTCGTAGATGCTCTTGAGCGTAATCTTCGCGAGGTTCTTCGGGTTCAGACCCTTGATGCGGGCGAGAATCTGCTCGTGAGTCATGGTCTTTTCGACTTCGATAGAAATGTCGCGGCTAGACGGTACCTGACGGCTGAACGGTTCAAACACGATCTTCTTGTGGGTGGCGTGTTCCATCTTGTCCATGTCGAGTTCCATCACGTAGGTGGTGTAGCCGATATCGAAGGCGGCCATGGCGGTCGGGTGGAGTTCACCCATGGTGCCGAGCACCACGCCGTCGGCGAGGACTTCGACTTGCTTGCCCGGGTGCAGGAAGAGTTCTGCCTTAGCCGGAACACGGAATTCCACTACGAGGCCCACGCGCTTGAGGAAATTCTGCGCCAAGCCCTTGAAGGCGGCAAAGTCAATCTGGGCGGGCTTGTCGTTGAGCGGGTTCACGTCGAAGGCCCCTGCAACGGCGAGGGCGACGAGGTTCGATTCGTCGAAGCCCGGATCGCGCACGTCCTTGCGGTCGCGCTTGAACTGGCCCTTGGCGACTTCGAACAGGCGAACGGAACCGGGGCGGTTCTTTTCGTTTTCGGCAACGCTCTTGAGCAAGTTCGGAAGGAGACTGGTCGGAACCACGCCGAGTTCATCGGAAAGCGGGTTGAGGAGCGCTGCTGGCTTGCTGCGGCGGTCGTCATTTTCGGCGCCGAACAGAGCTTCGGTGCGGGCCTTGCTCGTAAAGCGCAGGCTCAAGCATTCGTGCAGACCCATTGCAGACAAGGTCTTGCGGATCTTGCGGTTCAGGACTTCGATCGGCGGCAGTTCGTTCGGCTGCATCTTGAAGCTCGGCAGCGTGTACGGGATGTTGTCGAAACCGATAAGGCGGGCAACTTCTTCGATGAGGTCGACTTCGCGTTCGAGGTCGGGGCGGTAACCCGGAATCTTGAAGGTGATGGATTCGGCATCCTTCTTCACGACTTCGAGGGCGATACCCGTGAGGTACTTTTCGATGTCAGCTGCGGCAATCTTCATGCCGATGACTTTTTCGGCGCGGGCAGTGCGGAGCGTGACTTCGTTCAAATTTTTCTTGTGGTCGTCGCCGGTGTATTCGACGGTGCCCTTGAGAATGCGGCCACCCGCGACTTCCTGAATCATGGCGCAGGCGTAGCGGCTGTATTCGTCCTGGGTAGTAAAGTCAATTTCGCGTTCGAAGCGGTAGCTGGAATCCGTCGAGATGCAGAGACGCTTGGCCTGCTTGCGGACGATGGTCGGGTTGAACCAGGCGCTTTCGAGGAACACGTTCTTGGTGGCGTCGACAATTTCGGATTCAACGCCGCCCATCACGCCGGCTACGCAAGCCGGACGGTCGCCGTCGCAAATCACGAGGTCGCTTTCCAGAAGTTCATGAGCGGTGTGGTCGATGGTTTCGATCTTTTCGCCCTTAGCGGCGCGGCGGACCTTAAGCTTGTTGCCATGCAGCTGGTCCATGTCGAAGCTGTGGAGCGGCTGGCCCACGTCCATCAGA
>NZ_ONDD01000016.1 GCF_900316465.1 uncultured Fibrobacter sp.
CTAAAGTTCGACTAGACAAAGTTAAAAACGCAATCAGAACACAATTTCCCATATATTTCATAAAAAATCGCCTTTTTCTCTTGACAGAGCCATTCTTTTAGTGTATATTTGTGCAGTATGCGCCGCAGTTTCATGCTTGTCTGCGGAAAGGAATTATATGCTTGTACCCCTGTTTGCCCAGAGTCGGCCACATTATCTATATCGCCTAAAAATGCTGTTTTGGAGGTTTTTATGCCCGTTGGGGTTGTCTTTTTGTTGCCAAAATTGTATATTATTACACATAATGTGTAAATAGGAGGCGTATGGAAGCGCAAAACGACGAAATCGTAGCCTTTTCCACACCTCCGAAGGACCCTGTCGAAATATGGTTGCAACTGCTGGATTACTGCAAAAAGAAGCGCGCACGGATTCAGTTATACGCCAAGGCCCCAACCGAAGAGGTGAGCTACCGACTGAATATCATCAATCCCCGCGAGGATATTTGTCGATGGCTTTTGCAGATCAAGGAAACACCCGAATGCCTGGAGGTAAAACCCCTGCGCAGACCTGAAGTCGGCGTTGTCGGAACCCCAGTATACGCCTACAGCATTCCCTACAATGATCAACACTACTACCTAGCTTTATGCGAAAAGACCAACCAAAAGGATGAAAAGATTATCACGATAATGTTCATTAAGTCATTAAAAATGGACAACCGTTTCCCGATACTATAGAGGTTCTTATGACTACAAAATGCCCTGTTTGCGATTCTGAAAATATCGAGATTAAAAAGGACTACAGAAAACTGACCGTGCCTTTCGCGGAATCAGTCCTGCAAGAAATCTCCGTATGCCATTGCAAAGACTGCCTGTCGGACATTCTGCTGGATTCCGAACCGAAAAAAATCGTGCAAAGCAGAATGCTCGAGCGAGCTAAAGAAAGCGTCCCCGCCCTGCTGAAAAAAGTTAACGATAACGGCTATTCCGATAGCCGCCTGGAACGGGCCTTGAGCTTGGCCCCGCACACCATCAACCGCTGGAAGCAAGGAGTCCAGCTGTCGGCAGCGGCAATTGCGCTGTCTCGCTTCATGTCTATTTTGCCGGAACTGACCCTTGCTGCGGAGGCAGGCTTTAATGAAGCATATGCCCGCAAGGCCATTGTCAAAAAGACGTTAGATAAGATTGCTGCAATGAGTTCTGCAGCAAAGTCTTTCTATGTGAATACGGATTCATTCTCCGCATTCGGAGTAGTTGCAATGAATAATGTTGAAAATACTGAAAATTCCGGATTGGCCAATTTCGCCCAACCAGCTTTGTTGGAGGTATAAAATGAAGGTTAAATCTTTTGTTCTCTGCGAACAGGTTCGTCAAGAAAACACGGGAAAGTTCATGCTGATTGGCGTGTTCGGCACAGACGCCATTGTCAATAACTTGCCTGCAGAAACCCGCTGGATTAACCCCGTTTTCCTCAGCATTTTCTCTACCCTTGAGGTCGATCGCGAAACAGACGCCGGTTTATATATTGTCAAAGATGAAGTTGACAATGGCAAATCCCTTGTTCCAGAGATGACTCTTGAGATAAAGAAAGACGGCGCCACACACTTCCCGCTACCTCTAAATGTGGGACTGTTACTCAAAGGACCGTCAAACGTCTGTTTGAACATTTATAAAAAGGACACCATGGAATTGGTGGCTGAACTAGGGCGATTTTCCGTAATCGAGCCAAAACAGTAACATCAAAGGGCCCTTTCTAAACTATATTGTCCTTATAACCATAAGGGCAATTTTTTTTATGATTCCGAGCATTCTGGCCAAGCAGATCGAGAAAGGTCTGGGCGACTACATCAAGACGACGTTCCCGATGGCAAACGAACCGTTCAAGGGTTCCGTGGAACGAATGCTAGCCGGCCAAAATGCGGTAAATCACGAGCCCTTTATCGCAGTAAAGTTGCCGTTTCGCACTACCGAGAAAGCGGAATACCCCTTTGAGTCGATCCATTCCAAGGACATCCCTTACATCCATCAGACCAAGGCCTTCGAAAGGCTTTGTGGCGACGACGGACGTTCCTCCCTGATCGCGACTGGCACAGGTTCCGGAAAAACGGAATGTTTCCTTTACCCGATTCTAGAATATTGCTACAAGCATCGCGGCGAAAAGGGAATCAAGGCACTACTGATTTACCCGATGAACGCCCTGGCGACCGACCAGGCAAAGCGCATCGCTTCGCTCATTTTCAATAGCCCGGAACTCAAGGGCAACGTGACCGCAGGCATGTTTGTCGGTGGCCAAGAAGAAAAACCTTCGCTAGTAATGACCGAAACAGATGTCATTACGGACCATGATACCATATTGAACAATCCGCCCGACATCTTGATGACTAACTACAAGATGCTGGACTACCTGTTGGTTCGCCCGAAGGACGCTCCCCTCTGGGAAGACAACAAGCCCGAAACGCTCAAGTATATCGCCGTTGACGAACTCCACACCTTTGACGGAGCTCAGGGCACAGACCTCGCCTGCCTTTTGCGCAGACTCAAGGCCCGCCTCTTTATTCAAAAAGGGTTCCTGTGCTGTATTGGAACGTCCGCAACGATGGGGTCGAAAGACAATTCGCAAAAGATTCGCGAATATGCGCAAGAAGTTTTCGGAGAAACATTTGACAATGACTGTGTCATTACTGAAGACCGTCTGACACCATCGGAATTTTTCGAGCATAGCGAAAGAACATTTAACGCACTACCAAATTCCGAACAGCTTGATGAACTGAACCGACTCGTGACCGAAGGCGACGAAGCTTGCTATTTGAATTTCGCCGTCAAATGCTTTTTCCCTGAATTTAATGATGACCTCGCAACTCCTGAAGGGCGAATCAGCCTCAGCTCAATGCTGATGCACCACGCCTTGTTACAAGATGTAATCAAGTTCATGGGAGGATCATTTTTTCAAATTGCACAGATTATCGAGCCGCTAAAAAATACACATCCTGAACTTACTTCCGTCAACGATCCCGACGCCTTACTCAACGCTCTGTTCGCCCTAATATCACATGCAAGAACAGGGACTCCCGAAAAAAAGCCAAGGCCTTTCCTGAACGTCCAGGTGCAATTGTGGATGCGAGAGTTGCGCCGTCTAGTCGCTCTCGTTTCTGAAAACGATATCCAGTATTCTATCGCCAACGACCTGAACAAGGAACAGGCAAAGCATTATCTGCCTGTGGTAAACTGCAGAGATTGTGGCGCAACGGGATGGGTATCCCTTTTAAACGAACGGAACAATGCTACTGTCGGAAACCTAGACGCTTTCTATAACCGCTACTTTAAAGCCGACGACCGCATCGCGATGCTATTCCCGGGTAAACAAGTTCAGGGAACGGGGACATTCCAAAAATCGACAATTTGTCCGCACTGTTTACAGGTCGCATTGAACGAAAATGTCAAACAATGCGAAAAATGCGGCACCAATACTATACAAGTTGTAATTCCACTAAAGCCGTCTTCTACCGGTCGTGAACGCAAAATGTACGCCTGCCCGTTCTGTGGTAGCCGTAGAGGCCTTTCGTTGATGGGCTTGCGCAGCACCACGGAAATCAGTGCGACTCTTTCGCAAATGTTCGCCTCCAGGTTCAACGACGATAAAAAGACGCTAGCCTTCTCTGATAGCGTGCAGGACGCAGCACACAGGGCTGGATTCTTTAACGCTCGCACCTGGAATTTCGGATTACGAACGGCAATACAACATTACGTGCAAGACGGCGGTTCCGGGAAAAATTTTGCAGCGTTCCAAGATGACTTTGTAGAATATTGGCACGGTAAAATGAGCAATGAAGATTTCGTAAGTTTCTTCATTCCGCCCAATATGGTATGGATGCCCGCATACGAAGAGATGCTTGCAAAGCGCACCCTCGCCAATAATGCAGAGACACAAAACTTAATCAACTTGATCGAAAAGCGTTTACGTTACGAGTTGATGTTAGAAATCGGCATCAAGTCTAATATTGGCCGCACACTGGAAAAATCACATTGCATTTCCATTGAATTTGACGATTCTGAACTGCAGCATGTCGCAGAAATTGTTCGCGAGCGAATTGTCAACGAACTTGGCTCACGCAGTTTTGATTCTCCTGAAAAAGTTTTCGATATCGTAAAAAAATTTGTGAATACGCTGCGCACAAACGGAGCATTTAACGACGAATCGCTTTATGGATTTGTCGTCTCCGGAACAGAATACCTGTTGACAAACGAGAAACACCTCTGGATGCCCGGCAAACAGGGCAATTTGAATGTTCCGCACATTCCTATAAAGGTCGAATCAAAAAAGCCGAAGTCATCTTACTTTGATTCCTTTGCCGATAACAAATACACCAGGCTTATCGAAGAAGCAAATACTGAATTGTTGAAAAATTCAGATAGTGCAGTTCAAATTGCAAATATAATCGCAGACGAACTCATCAATGCAAATATTCTACAAGCCATAGGAAATCCTGATGGATATATCGCCTATGGCCTAAACAAGTTCAAACTAAAGATTGTAAATACAACAGGCGAAATTTCCCAGGATTACTATGGAAATCTTTATAGCCGGGGCGACTTAGCCAGGGTAAACGCAGCCGAGCATACGGGCTTGCTGGAACGCAATACTCGCGAAAAAATCGAAATCGATTTTAAGCGCAAAAAGGACTCCCACAAAATTTGGGACCCGAACTTACTTTCTTGCACGCCGACCCTGGAAATGGGTATCGACATCGGCGACCTTTCAACAGTAGTTCTTTGCAGCATTCCACCCGCACAAGCACAATATGTGCAACGTACAGGGCGTGCAGGCCGTACCGACGGGAATGCCTTGACCTTATCTGTTGCCAACGCAAAGCCACATGATCTGTATTTCTATGCAGATCCGATGGACATGATTCAGGGGACTGTCGCACCGCCCAAGGTATTCTTGAAGGCCTCCGCAGTTCTGAGCCGTCAGTTCCTGGCTTTCTGCCTTGATTCCTGGATTCGCAAAGGCATTCCCGAAGACGCTATTCCTCGCAATATCGGCATGGTTCTTACAAAACTCGATAAGCGCGATTCGGCAACATTCCCGTTCAACTTCCTTGCCTTTGTCAAGAATACGCTCAACAAGCAGTTGCGTTCGTTCCAGGAAATGTTCTCTAATGAACTGGACGATGCAACAGTACGTGAATTGGAATTATTCGCACGGGGAAATAGCGATACTGAAAGCCCGATGTATCTGAAAATTTTGGAATCCTTCGAATCTCAAAAGAAACAGAAAGCATCGTTACAGGCAAATTGCAGGAACCTGAAAAAACAGATTGATGAACTTAAGGCGAAACCGCAAGACAGTTCATATGACGAGCAAATACGAGAACTGAAAGCAGAACGCGGAGCATTGCTCGATGTCCTTCGCGAATTGGGACGAAAAGATATTTTCAATTTCTTCTCTGACGAAGGCCTGCTGCCCAATTACGCCTTCCCGGAAGCAGGAGTTTACCTAAAGGCCGTATTAAGCCGAAAAATCCAGCAGGCAGAATCTACCGATAGCGATGGAACACAACGCCGTTACGAGAAACGCGTTTACGAATACAACCGACCCGCAGCATCGGCGATTAGCGAATTCGCTCCGCTGAACAGCTTCTATGCAGGCGGACGCAAGCTGACGATAGACCAGATTGATCTATCGACAACAAAATCTGCCAAGTGGAGACTTTGCCCTAACTGTTCGCACGCCCAGTTAGAATCCGAAGTGACAAATAGGGCCGCATGCCCCAACTGTGGTTGCACAGGCTGGGCAGACTACAATCAAGTCCGCTCAATGCTCAAGGTTCAACTGGTTTATTCCAATTCCGACTACAACAAGAGCATGATTGGCGACGAAAGTGAAGATCGGGCCAACGTATTCTATTGTAAGCAGCTGCTTGTAGATGTCGACGAAGACCACGATATTCAAAGTGCATACCAAATGGACAATGACGAGTTCCCATTTGGTTATGAGTTCGTGAAAAAAGCGACCCTCCGCGAAATCAATTTTGGCGAAAGCGACAACTTCGGCGATAAATTAAGGATTTCGGGAGTAGAAGACATTCGCAAGGGTTTCAAGGTTTGCAAATGCTGTGGAAAAATCCAGCCCGAAAAAGGCCCTGCCCAGCATAGCTATGCCTGCAAATACAAAAAATCGGACATTCCAAAAACTGAATCCGTTTATGAAGATTGCTTATTTCTGTATCGCCAATTCGATACAGAAATTTTGCGACTGTTGATTCCCGCAACAACCACAGAACCCACACAGACTCGTACAGATTCCTTTAAAGCAGCCTTTATGCTAGGGATGAAGGAATATTTCGGAAACGTGGACCACCTGCGTGCAACTGTGAGCGATGTTCCCGTAGAAAATGCGGATTTCCGAAAGCAATATCTGGTAATCTACGATTCGGTTCCTGGTGGAACAGGTTACCTTAAGCAATTGATGCACGATGAAAATGCATTGATAAGCATTTTCGAAAAAGCCCTAGATGTTCTTGAAAAATGCAACTGCAAAAACGACCCACAAAAGGACGGCTGCTACCATTGCCTTTTTGCATACCGCGACAGCAAAAAGATTGGAAACCTATCTCGGAGCACAGCAATCCGCCTAATCAAATCCATTTTGAGTGGCAAGGAAAACATCAAGAAAATCGACAAACTCCGCAGCATCTCCGTCAATTCACTGTTTGATAGCGAATTGGAACAAATGTTTGTCGAAACATTCCGTTCTATGGGCAATGATTCCCGCAAAATCGATGTCACGGACGACATGATTAACGGAAAGAAAGGCTATATCGTAACAATACGAACCGCCGAGCATACGGCCACATGGTCTGTAGAACCCCAAGTGGAACTTGACGAAACCGAAGGCGTTTATGTTAAATGCAAGCCTGATTTCATCTTGACTCCTTTGCATGCAGGTTCACAAAAGAAAATTGCCATTTTTACAGATGGATTTCAATTCCATAAGGATATCGCCGCCGCTGATACGTTAAAACGTGAGGCAATACGCCGTTCCGGTAAATATCGAGTGTGGTCGCTAAGCTATAAGGATGTTCAGCAAGAACAACTCAAACAAAGCAACTACGCTTCGGCATCGCTTGTCGCAAACAACATGCCGATGGGCACAAAAATGTACAACCCGACAATTAATGCGGGAAACGCAAGCTGTCTAAAACCGGAATCAATGACTCCATTTGAACTTTTGATTCAGTACATGGAATTACCTGAAGCCGAAAAGCTCTTTGCGACTCAAGCAAGAGCATATTCCTTGTCTCTGCTCGACATGTCAAAATTCAAAAATGACAAGGCGTTTGACGATTGGAAATCTACGGTAGAATGGATTGACCAGCAGACCCACTACTGCGATGCCGAATTCGCTTTTGGCAACACGATGTTTGGGAAATGGAATCCCGGAGAACATTTCCGAGATCTAGATATATATGCAGGGATTTCAACAGCAGATGCAAATAAGAACGCATCCGTTCCTGTTGCATGCGTACTGAGGGATGACGAAATCCTGCGTTCTGCAGATGATTACGAATCAAACTGGAACGAACTATGGCATTTTATGAATGTCATGCAATTTGCGGAAAAGTTTATCGCCGTATCGTCAACAGGAATCAACCAGAACGTTTATCTGCATATGCCCATTCCATCGCAAGAGGCAGAAGCAGAAACTACGATTGAAAAAACGCCTTGGGGCGTTATTCTTGAAGAATTGTTTGATGACGAAGCTAGACAATTTGCAGAAAAAGCAAAAACGCAAAACATCCCCGTCGCAGATGAAGTCGGCTACGATTTGGTTAACGAAAATGGAGCCGTTATTGCCACACTGGAACTGGCTTGGACAAGCAAAAAAATATGCTTCATGACGCAAGAGCAGCTTGCCGATAAAGACGCCGTTGAAAAAGACGGCTGGATTATAATTTCAATAGAATCTTTGGACAACAAGGACCTATTCGGAGGAATGACTAATGGCTAATACCGCAAAAGTCGCAATATCTACGGATTTTCTCTCTGCATTTGCAGTGCTGCCCAAGAAAATTCAGGGCAAGGTTACCGAATTTGTAAACAAGTTCCGCAATAACCCAAAGGCTCCGGGAATCAATTACGAAAAACTCGGAGGTATCGACGACAAGATCCACTCCGTCCGTATTGACGACGCCTATCGCGGAATCGTTGTCCGCCAAGAGGAAACCGGAGTCTATTTGCTTCTGTGGGTAGATCACCATGACGAAGCCTACGCCTGGGCCAAAAGAAAACGTTGCGAAGTAAACCCGCAAACTGGCGCAGTCCAAGTTTTCGACGTCCAGCAAGTCGAAGAAAAAGTCAAAAAAAGTGTCAAACTTTTATTTGCAGATGTCAGCGATTCCGATTTAATAAAGTTAAGCCTACCCGAGATCCAGTTGCCCTTTGCAAGGAGCCTCGAAACCAAGGAACAATTCTTTGATGCCGAGAAGGTTTTCCCTCACGATGCATTTGAAAACTTGACATGGATTGTAGAAGGCTTCCCTGTCAACGAAGTACTGGAAATGGTGGCAGAAAACACTGCAAGCACCGTAAAATCCGATAGCCTTGCAACAGCCTTGGAAACACCCGAAAGCCAGAAGAGTTTTGTTATTGTTGATGGCGAAGATGAACTTCGTAGAATTATGGCTGAGCCGCTTGAAAAATGGCGTGTATTCTTGCACCCGTCCCAGCGAAAGGTGGTCCAGAAAAATTTCTCTGGGCCGGCAAGAGTCCTTGGCGGCGCGGGCACAGGAAAAACCGTTGTCGCCATGCATAGGGCAAAATACCTTGCAAGCAAACTGGGCGACAAAGATAGAATCCTGTTCACCACTTTTACCGCAAATTTGGCTAATGACATCAAGGAAAACCTGAGAAAGATTTGTTCTGTCGAAGAAATGCGACGCATCGAGGTCATCAATTTTGACGCTCTAGTAAGCCAATATCTCAGGGAACAAGGATTTTCTGCTGTTGTAAAATACGGTGAAGACATTCAAAAACTTTGGAGCGAAGCCGTTGCAGAAGCATCCGAAAATCTGGATTTCGATGTAGATTTCTTTGAAGAAGAATGGAACCGTGTGGCAATTGCCAATGAGGCGTTGACCGTAGAAAAATATGTAAAGGCGCCCCGAGTCGGACGTGGCACTCGCCTAGACAGAAAAAAGCGTTTAGCCATTTGGAAGGTCTTTGAATGCTACATTAATTTGATGCGAGAAAACCATGTACGAGATGCCAACATGGCAATGTACGAATGCTCTTTGCTGTTGCAAAAGAACAAGAAAGCAAAATACGCCCATATTGTAGTCGACGAAGCTCAAGATTTCAGCGACAACGCGTTCAGGCTGATTCGTTCATTCGCCGGAGAGGAACGAGAGAACGACATTTTTATTGTCGGCGATTCTCACCAGCGAATATATAAAAATAAGCCCATGCTTTCTCGGTGCGGAATCAATATTCGTGGACGCAGTAGCTATCTGAAAGTAAACTATCGCACCACAGAAGAAATTCGCAAATACGCATTCGCCTTGTTGAACGGAATTTCCTTTGATGATTTAGACGACTCGTTTGATGTTGGAGACAAGTGCCGTTCGCTAACTCACGGAACCGCTCCTGTAATTCAAAATTTCAAAGACTTCGACAATGAATTTGATTACATAATCAATGAAATTAAGCGGTTGAATAATGAAGGCGAAGCGCTAAGTAGCATTTGCATTGTAGCAAGAACACAGAAGTATGTGGATATGTACAGCGATGCCCTGAACGCTGCGGGAATGAAGGTGTATGCAATCAAGCGGAACAAATCAGATGACCGTTCAAACGACGGCATTCGTGTCGCCACGATGCACCGCGTGAAAGGTTTGGAATTCAAGTACGTATTCGTAGCGGCAATCAATAATGGTGTTATGCCTCTGAAGTCCGCAATAAAAAACACCGACGAAATTAGTAAGCAGGAGTCGCTCACTTCCGAAAAATGTCTCCTATACGTGGCAATGACCCGCGCGCAAAAAGGCGCCTACATTACCAGCTACGGGAAGAAATCGGAGTTTATTGGATAGAGTTGCAAGTATTTGGTCAATTGACAAACATTCTCTGGATGTTAGCTAATTTCTATAGCCAAGAAATTTCTGCATTTCAGCGAAAGTGACATAGCCATCCTTTTTAGCATCAACCAATTTCTCCCATTTCCCTAGATTATCCCTTATTCGAGAATTAATAAGTTCTCGTAAAGTACAATTTGACGAATCGAGTTCATAAATCCATTTTCCTTTCCTTATTTTTTTGTACACCATGCAAACACTATCGGCATCACTTTGCCTACTACAAGTGTTCCCTTTTCGATAAACCATGTCAATCATCTTGCCGACTTTAATACATCCACTCCTTATGGCATCATCATTATGCGTTAATTGACAAATAATTGCATCTTTATCTCGGATTCGCGTTTTATATAATGTATCAAGAAAATGCAATTCTTTTTTTCGTTCACCCTTTTTACCAGGCAATACTTCTGTTAAAAAGTCGAATTTCATTCCATAATTTTTTTCTATAGACTCTTGCATCTCTGGATAGCCATCATCATCTTCACTCCATAAAACAAAAATAACATCATTTACATCCTTTCCTAATTTCAACAGGTCAACAACACTATCCTTGATTATTTCTTCTTTCTCAATTTGCCGAATTCGTTTTTTATTCCATTCAAACCGACTCTTTAAGCGATCCCATTCAGCATCACTTTTTTCAGATACGAGAAGTGATTTATCAAATAGGCCATCAAACCAATCTACGGCTTTATCTACTGCAGCCTTAGAACCCTTTCCATTTACAGTATCAATGAAATTCGCAGCCTCAAGAGTTCCGCAACCCATTCCATTCTTGGAATAGTTTGCAGACGTAATAATGAGCCGTTTGTCATCAAAAATATAGACTTTGGCATGCAAGCCACTAAAATAACGTACATTATTTTCGTCAGCAACTTCTTCCAAAATCTTTTGTATTGTTGTTGGATTACAGCCAGCATTCTCTAAGTCACAAACAAGTCGAACGTCCTTATCTTCTAAAGCCTCAATAATTTTAAATTTCAATGATTCCGAAATAAATGGACAAGCTATTTTTACACTAACAGCATCTCTAAGCCATTCTCTGAATTTATTGCCTACATTAGACTTGATTGTTCCATCTTTTTCAATTTCATCAAACACTAACATATTCTTTTCCCTTAAGTTTATGCTTTTAATATATACACAAATAATCCAAATGTTCCACCAACACCAGAAAAGGTGGTATTATGGATCGTTTCCGCATAAAGGCGGAGCGGTCCTTTTTTTATGTAAAAGGAGCCCAAAATGCCGAAATAAGCCAGAATTTATAAACACATCCATTGATAAATAAACAAATATGTTGTATTTTAATCTATGAAGTTTAAAGAAATCTGCGACTACGCAAAGAAAAGAGGTTGGGCTCCAAACCTATGAATTACGCAGCGAAAATTGAGAAAGACAAGGACATGGGTTTCGTGGTTTCGTTCCCCGACCTGCCCAACGTGAACGCGTTCGGCGACACGCAGGAGGAGGCCCTCAGGCAGGCGAAGGATGCCCTCGACGGCGCGATGGAATGCGACCTGGATTTCGGCAACACGATGATTCTCCCCAAGACAATGCCCGATTCCGACAAGGGGCTCTACCCGGTCGAACTTTCCCCGCGAATCGAGATTGCATATAAACTATTTGAAGCGCGCAGGGGACAAAAGAAGAGCGAGGTGGCGCGTCGCGCAAACATCACCCCGCAGGCTTACCAGCGTTTCGAGACTCCGAAGGGCTCGCCTTCCGTCGAGACGCTCTATAAGCTGGCGCACGCCCTTGGCAAGCAGCTCGTGGTCGAGTTCGTGTAGTTCGTATTCCGCACATGAGTAGTTGTCAAGGAATACTTGACAACTACTGAACACGAGCTCCCTTCATTTTTACTCGGTCACTTCGACGAGCACTTCGGCAGGCTCAGTGACCTTTTGTTACCCTAACTGTCCGGGCAGTACCAGCTTTTCCTTCTGCGGAAACTCCTTATCGTACTTCTCGAACGCCTCGGGGTTGCGCATGGCGACAAAGTACGGTTCGGGGTCGCGGTAGCTGCCGGTGATTCCGTCGAGGAATCCTTCTTGCAGTTCCTTGCAGAGGAAGTAGGGCGCGTCGCTGTCGGGGTCGTCGGCGTAGCGGATTCCCTTGGAGCTTGCGGCCACAAAGCCGCTCTTGCCGTAGAACGCGATGTTCCCGCAAATCAGCAGGCAGCCAGCACCCATTTCAGCGGCGAGTCGCATGGAATAATCGAGCAGAATTTTGCCGTAGCCTTTGCGCTTGTAGTCGGGGCGAATGCTAATGGGCCCGAAGGTCATCATGCGGATTTTGCGTCCGTCATCGGCGTCGATGTGCGACCACGCGTACATCACGTGCCCGATGATTTCGCCGTCCACTTCCAGCACGAGCGAGAGTTCCGGCACAAAGTCGGGCTCGCTCCTGTAGCAGTGCAGCACGTAATGCTCGGTGCATCCGGGACGGTACACGTTCCAGAAGGCTTCGCGGGTAAGGTTTTCAACGATTTTAAAGTCGCGCGGTTGTTCCGTGCGGATGGTATAATTTTCCGCAATTTTGTCCAATTTTTCCATGCACCCCTTCGTATAGATTTCGGGCATCACCGCGGCGCACTTAACCAACGTCGCGAACGAAACATTAACAAAGGAGTAAAATCATGGAAAATGCTATTCTCGGTAACGATATTTTCGAAAAATTCAACGAGGGCGAGCTTAGGCTCTCGGGCAAAACGGTCGCTTTCAAGGATATCGTCTGGTCCAAGCACCCGACTTTCGAGGGCGTAGAACTCAAGCATATCATCAACGCGAAAGAAACCGGCGGCACGTTCAGCTATCATTTGGTGAGAATCGCGCCAAACAAGAGCATCAAAACGCACATTCACGAAACCCAGCTCGAAACCCACGAGGTTATCGCAGGCAGCGGCATTTGCGTCAATGACGGCGCCAAGCTCGAATATACTCCGGGAGTTATCTCGATTATGCCGGCAAAAGTCCCGCACCAGGTAGATGCTGGCGACCAGGGGCTTTATCTGTTCGCGAAGTTCATGCCAGCGCTTTGTTAAGGAGATCCCCACCTTGGTGGCCATGCGCACTAAGCACTAAAAATGCTAAGTGCTGTCCGCCCGCTTACGCGGGGATGACAGAAAGAGTGATGTTAGCTATCCTTCACCGCTTTCTTGTATTCTTTCGGAGAAAGGCCGACGACTTTTTTAAAGCAGCGGTCCATGTGGCTTTGGTCGTAAAACCCAGCGTCAAAGGTCACCTCGGCTGCGGGCCTTTCTTTGAGCAACTTTTGCGCCTTGCGGACTTTGCACTGCATCTGGAACTGGTGCGGCGTGAGTCCGAAGGCCTTTTTGAATTCGCGTATCATGTGGAACAGGCTAATGCATGCATCATGCGCCATTTGTTCTATCAGGTAAATGTTTTCGGGATTTTCAAGGATGCTTTTTTGCAATTCATCTAACCGCGCGACGGTACTTTCATAATCCCGCGCACAACCCTCAGCAACAATCTCGTCGGGCTCCAACGCGGTACACAGAACCACCATTGAATAGCATTCATCGCCTACGGTCTTGATTTCGTGCAACGTATTCGGAGGAATCTGGAACTGCTCTCCGGCGCCATAAATTTTCGCCTCACCGTTCAGCACCATGCAAACGCGGCCCTCTTCAATATAGCCCACGGTCATGTGCCCGGTATGCGTGTGCGGCGGGTACGACTTGCGCCAATCCTTGTAACGCACGCATTCAATCCGGTCGTTCTTTTTACTGTACGAAATCTCGCTCATTTTCTATCGCCATAGATAACAATTTACCATTCTTTCTACATCCACATTTTGTATATTACGACTAGTTTTCAATTAAGGAGGAAAACAAATGAAGAAAATCACCCTAATTATTTGCCTTTTGGCATGCATCAGTTTCGCACAAACCAGCATTTTTGCTGGGCTTGGTCAAGCTTACCACGGACTCGTCGGTGTAGAACAGACGTTCTTGAACGGGCACCTGTCTGCAAACGCGCACTGGCTGGGTTACGATTCAGACTACGACTTTATGGGCGGCGCGGGCGTGGCTTACCGCTTTAACGGTTTGACCGGCCCGTACGTGTTCCATTCGTCTGAATTCTTGACCGGCAGAACGAACGACCATATTTACCATGAAGATCTGGGCGGCGTCAAAGAAGAACGTTTCTACTACTGGCGTTTGGTATTCGGTTTCGGTCTGCAGCACATGTTCAATGAACACTTGGGAATGTTCTTTGAAACGGGCTTTGAATTCTATGCCGGCGATGGCGGCTATTACACCTACCTCGACATGGACGATGGCGGACTCAGCAATGACGAAATTGCCCTCCCCTTCTCCTTCGGCTTGGTCGTGAAGTTATAAGCTTACGCTGATTTAGCTATCTTTGGTGTATGCCAGAGAAATTTTCGAAATGGGTCGCTTGCTGGGGCAATGCGACCTCTATTACAGACCGCAAAGAAGCAACTTACGCAAAAGACTTGACGCTCCGTTACCCGATTCGCGCCTGCTTTTCGGGCAACAAGTTGCGGTTCCATTTTTCGAACTTGACTGGCACAGAACCTGTGACCATTAGCGAGGCATACGTCGCAAAGTCCGCACAATCCGCTTCAAGCGCCGCATACTCCCCGACCTCCATTACATTCGGCGGCCACACCTCCGCCGCAATCCCCGCAGGCGAAGAAATCTTGAGCGACGAGATCGCATTCGACGTGACTGCGGGCGAAACATTTGACGTAAGCCTGTACTTTGCAGACTTTACGCAGATGAATGCAGGCACGGCCATCACGGGCCCGCTTTCGGGCGGCAAGTACAGCTACGGCAACTTCGCAAAATCGGCAACGCTCCCCGACGACCTGACGCGCAAAACGAACTGGATATACTTCCTGAACACCATCGACATTTTTACCGAGGAAAAGAACTTTGCGCTGGTGTGTTTCGGCGATTCCATTACGGCGCAAGACTGGCCTGATTACCTGACACTCCGTTGCGCACGCGAAGGCTTTAACAACGTGGCGATCATTCGCCGCGCGGTGAGCGGCACTCGCATTTTGCGCGAATACAGTTGCATTACTTACGCGGCTTACGGCCTGAAAGGGGCCACGCGATTCCCGATTGAAATGAACGTGGCAGGGGCCCGCACGGTGATTGTGCAACACGGCATTAACGATATTATTCACCCGGTGGGTGTCGAGGTCAACAAGTTCCGCCCCTGGAGCGATATGCCCACGGCCGACGACCTGATTAACGGCGTGCGTTCACTCTACATTACGCATGCGCGCAAACTCGGTCTCAAGATTTACAGCGGCACGCTGCTGCCGATTTACGGTTGGCGCACCTACAACGAAAACCGCGACATTATTCGCATGGCGTTTAACCAGTGGCTGCGTACTGCCCCTGACTTTGACGGCTGCGTGGATTTTGACAAGGCGGTATGCGGTCACGACAACCCTAAAGCATTTGCAAACGGGTTCGATTCGGGCGACCATTTGCACCCCAGCGCCAAGGCGTACGAGGCCATGGCCGAATGCGTTCCTGAAAAATTGTTGAAATAATTTTGCCTATTTTCGGCGAATTTTGCGAAATAAGATTTTCGTAATGTAAGCTACATCACACTGTTTACGGGTGTAAAATTATTCGTTCCTTACAATATGGCATTCGCTAGGCAATAATTGTATCTTATAGGCATGAATACGAGAGAACTACAAATCGTCAAACAAATCGTGCTGTTGGTTGCCGTTGCTGTAACACTCGGTTTCATCTACGGCTAACCTGCCGCATTTCCTTATTGAACCCCTTTTTTAGAATTGGCATTTATTGCCAATTCTTTTTTTATTACAAGCAACTAGTAGTTGATTGCGATGTAGAGGCTACCGGCACCGAAGCGACGGTCAAAGCTTTCAAAGCCATCCCACAGGGCATCCCATGCGAGGCCGACTTCGAGCTGAATGGCGGAATTGCGGAAGAAGATGACGCCGAGTTCTGCACCGGTGGCAAGACCGATTGCAAAGCTTTCATTTCCTTCGTCATAATGCTCATCGAACTGGACGCCAAGACCCACGCCTGCGCCCAAGAACGGAGTGACGGTTCCTGTGCTCGGGAAGAAACGGCCACCAATCAAGAATACCTCATGCAACTGCCAAGCGTCGCCGAAAGACATGTTCATGTTGTCCACGATGGTGATGGCGGCCTGCGGAATCACTTCGAAAATACGGGCGTAGTGGAATACGAAAGCCTGTTCCCAAGAACGTTTGACATGCAATCCCGTATAATGATGTTCGTAGTTGTGCCACATGGCGGCACCCAAACCATAGCTCACGTAGTTGCGGGTGGGGCGCTTGTGGGCAAAGTTGTCGTTCGGGTCGCCGTCGTTACGGTCGGCAGGCACGAGCACGATGACTTCGGGTTCCGAGCGGCTTGCCGTAGAGGCGTAATTGTCTTCGGCAGGAGCAGCAGGAGCGGCACTTACGTTATCGTCTTCAACGTTGGCAAGCGCACTCTTGACAGCCCCTTCAATGGCCACGTCGAGGTCGTCTACAGAGCCGGCCTTCTGTTTGCCGCTACCGACAACGGTACCGTCTTTGACCTGTTCGCAAACCACCACGAAGGTAGAGCCCATGGTCATCACGTTAGTGCGCAGCTGAATTTCGGCGCTGCCATCGACCGGGGTGTTGCCCGTCTGGCTCACGGAGGCGCGCACAATGGACTGCACCATGTTCGGAGCGTCGGGCGCAAATTCAGCACCTTCGGGGGCAAGGACTTGAACGTTTGCGGCAAGCGAGAACGCTGCCAGAGAAAGGATAGCGGAGAAAATCTTTTTCATGCCATAAAGATAATAAAAGAATTGCTAAATTCAAGCTAAGACGAATCATTAATCATTATCTACAAGTCTATGAATAAAGCCGCTATTATCGTTGCCGTTTCGATGCTTTTGAGCCGCGTGCTCGGAATTTTCCGCGAAATGCTTTTGGCGCATGCCGCGGGCGTGTCGCTCGAAAAGAACGCGCTTGACCTTGCCTTCATGATTCCGGATATTTTGAATCACGTGGTGAGCACCGGATTTTTGTCTATCATCTTTATCCCGATTTTTACGGGCTACAAGGTGGCCGGCGACGAGAAGGGCGGTTGGAAGTTCTTTAGCAATGTGCTGAATACTTTCGGAATTGCACTCTTGATTTTGGTGGTGCCCGCGTTTATTTGGATGAAGGAGCTTTTGCAGCTCTTGACGGTCGAGGGTGCCACGCCGGAACTTATCGAGCGCGCCGCTTACTATGGCCGCATTATTTTGCCGGGACAGGTTTTCATTTTTGTCGGAAGTATTTTGGTCGCGGTGCAGCATACCCGCAAGCAGTTCTTGATTCCGTCGCTGACGGGCCTGATTTACAACGTGGCGATTGTGGGCGGCGGCGCTTTGGGAATCGCGCTCGAGAAGTTCACCGGCACGGAATACGGCCTGGAAGGTTTTGCTTGGGGCGTGCCGGTTGGCGCCTTTATTGGATTCTTTGCTTTGCAGATTTTTGGCGCCCGGCGTGGCGGCGTGCATTACGAGCTCTTGGTGCAGCCGACTCACCCCGATATCGTTCGCTACTTCAAGATGATGCTCCCGATGTCGCTTGGTGTGGGATCCATGTTCGGTCTTGAATTTATTATCAGAAGCTTTGGCGCGAACTTTGGCACGGGCGGTATTTCGAGCTTGAATTACGCTTACCGCGTGATGTACACGCTGGTGGCCGTCTTTGGATTTTCTGTTTCTGTCACGAGCTACCCGGACATGGCCCGCCTTGTTAAAGAAGGCGATTTCGGTCAGCTGAATCGCAAGATTTGGAAGAGCCTTTCCCGCATGTTCTGCATCTTGATTCCGGCGGTGGTTGCCGTGTGGGCGCTCAGCTTCCCCGCGGTGCGAATCCTGTTTGAACGCGGTGCCTTCCAGCGCGAAACGACCGAGGCGATTTCTGAAATTCTGCGCTGGTATTTGCCGGTGAGCCTCGGTCTTTGCCTGCAGGCGGTTTTGGTTCGCAGTTTTTATGCCTGCGAACGTATGTGGGTGCCGACGCTTTTGAATACGGGCATTTTTGCCGCGACGATTCCCGCCTACATTCTGCTGGGCGCGCCCGAGGTGGGACTCGGCATCAAGAGCGTGCCGATTATCGGCGCCACCGGTGCCTTGCTGCAAGTGATTTCGATGATCTTCATGTGGGCAAAAAAGAACGGCACCGACGGCATGAAAGAAGCTTTGCTGAATATGGCCCGCGCCCTGGTTGCCTTCGGCATCATGATTGCTGCCGCTGTCGGACTTGACCGCGTCTCGGGCGCATTCGTGCGCGAAGCAAACTTCGTCGTGCTCGTTGTATACGCCTGCGCTGCCGGCATTTTGCTCTTCACGCTCACGCTGATTATCCAGCGTTACCTCGGAAGCAAAGATGCCAAGGATATTCTCAACGAACTCCTCGGAAAAATAATGAGGAAGTTACATCTGGCGAGATAGGAGATGCCCGCCTGCGCGGGCATGACATTTAACAAAAAAAGTCCGTTGGAAAACCAACGGACTCTTTAATCAAGGAATAACGGTCTTACTTCAAGACAGCATTCTTGCCGCTGACAGAGCCATTATGTTCGATGGTCACCATGTAGCGGCCGCTCGGCACGTTTTCGGAATTCCACTTCAGGGAATTGAAACCGGCCTGGGCGTTTTCGCTCACAAGCTTTGCCACAACAACGCCGTCTGCGTTCATGATGGAGACAACAGCCTTGCCCGCCGACTTCAATTCAAAAGACACGGCAGCGCGGCTAATGCCCTTCAATTCAGCAGAAGAAGCCTTGCTCAGGTTTTGCGAAACTGTTTTCGGTGCAAATTCATCTGCACGATCCACATAGATGCCATTCAGAGACTTCTTGGCAACATTCTTTTCGGACTTGACCAAGGAACCGTTATCCAGAACGGCAACCAGCTGCTTGCTGTTTTCGGCAGCGCTTGCATAGGTTTCGATTTCCTGTGCATTGAGCTCGGCCTTGTTATTGTACCAAGCCGAAACCTTATCGCCTTCCAGGTCCTTCACGGTAATCTGGGTGCGGCGCAATGTTGCAGAATAGGTTTCGCCACCGCTGACAAACGTCACTTCAAGCGGCTTGTTCTTTAAACCACGGAGTTTTTCCTTAGAATAGTCAATGGTCTTGCCAGCCAGCATTTCGCCGTCAACAGCAATAATGACATCGCCTACCTGCAGCTTGGAATCTGCAGCGGGAGTACCCGGAATCACTTCAGCAATCTGAACGCCATCGCGGGTCTGATAAATGGTCACGCCAATACCACCGAAAGATTCGGAAGCAAGAAGCGGAGTTGCCGACACTGCTGCAACAAGAGCAAGCCCGGCCATTTTTGTTTTTAATGTTTTCATTTTAAATTCCTCTTATGATTTGTTCACGCCTACTTGTCGTAGCAAAACTGCTGTTCGTCAATCGTATGTGCTGCGAGGCAGTAGCCGTCAAAACAACCGACCCTATTCCATCTAGAAGAAGGTCCATAATAGTTATAGCCAGAAACCCAGGCAGATGCCATAGCGCCATACCATTTACTGGTATCCTGTTCAGAAACTACGTTGTAATGGTTTCCGCCCAAAACGCCAGCCGACATCTTCACAGTTTCAGACTTTTCACCAGAAAAGACGCGTACAGACAATTCCAACGAATCAGTGCCAATTTTGTCTTTTTCATCCAGAGCGCATCCAATGTAAATCCATCTCGGATAATCCTCGGACACCAGGCAAGAATCCATTGATTCCTTTGAAAAAGATATATCTTCTATGCTTTCGCTTTCCGAAGACAGTCGGCAGAGAACCCTGCTAGAAACTTCATTGCGTTCTACACAGACCTGTTTACCGCCTAAATAGAACTGTACGCTATCTACATCTGATGAGGTGATGAAATTCAATCTCAAAAAACGCTTCGAATCAAAGCACTCTGTTTCTTCTTCATAACAAGAAGTCATGACGAAAGTGATCAATACCAAAAGTAAATTGACGACTCGAAGCATTTTTTGTTCTCCTTATAACAGTTTCAAAATATAGTTAGAAATTCCCTTGTTAGCGACAACGGTATTCGTTTCGTTTTCGAAGGGCACCCACACGATCTTGGTCTGCTGATGAACAACGATGCTCTTAGCATACACAGCACCGTAGAAGTTCTTACCAGACTGGCCAATAATCACGTCTGCATTCGGTGCGATAATTGTACCAGCAAAGTCAGACTGGATATACACAGGTTCAGTACCGTAGTAGTACACTGCAATACGCTTGGCTGCATCAGCCATGTTTCCAACGAGCGTACCGTTCCACTGGAATTCGTTACCCACATGCATGATATAGCTGCCAGTAGTCGGTGCATACACCGTAGCGTTCTTGCGGAACTTCACCGAGCCAATGACCACCTGACCATTCGTGTTGAAACGGAGTTCAGAGCCGGAATTGAAGATGAAACTGGTATTACCCGTAAGACCGAAAATTCCAGAATAGACAGTCGTGCCGGCATCAATAACGCTCTGGCTAGTAATGGTCCAATCAGCATTATGAAGAACAGCGTTATCAAGAATGGGGCTAAATGCTGCAGTATAGGCATCTGCCTGCGTCGAATTTTCGACCACGGTTCCGGTAATGCGTACCGTACCGCTCTGGCGTACCACAGAACCAGCCGTTTCAATAGAGCCGTGAACATAAGACCTGTCGCGCAGAAGCACCGACTTTGCAGAATAGATATTACCTGCAGCAGCGTTAACGCCAAGTCTTACGCCATAGGAACCACTGTAATCCGTTCCGTAAGAGGCAATGGGGCAGAATACTGTTGTATCCAGCAAAGTCACGCAAGAAGATCTGTCGTTGAGCAACAAGTCTTCCTTAGCGAGCAAGGCAACACCGAGGTTCTTGCACTGCGGAGCCACATTACGAGGATACTTAGCCGCATCGAAGCGTTCGCAGTTACGGGCACCGGCAACATAAGCTTCTTCCTGGAAGTCGCAGAAGCCGTCGCCATCAGCATCAATCTTCAAAGCCGGATACAGTTCAGTCGTGTAGCCAGCAACTTCGCATGCCTTAGCATCGTACAATTCCTGGTAATCGCTAATGCCATCGCCATCCGTATCTTCGCTCACTGCGCTGGTACCAAAGCGAGTCGTTTCATCGAAGTCAACAATACCATCATTATCAGCATCAGTAAAGACTGTCGAACGTGCGCTACGACCCTTAGCATACAGAGGCGGAATGTAGTAACTGAAGAACAAATCTCCGCTAATGCTCGAACCTGCAATCTTGTCAATCAAGTGGGCAATACCGCTTCCGATAAGCTTCACAATGACATCCGTTCCCAAGAATGCAATGTTGCAATAGTATCTCCATTCGCTACCACCCATATTGTCCGTATTCAACAGGTGAATATAGACCTTACCATCCATCTTGATCTTATAGCCATTAATCACCATGGAATGGGCGCCTTCATTACCGGCGTTCAGCTGGGACACACCGATGATATTACCAGATTCAAGTGTTGCGATAAGGGTATGGAGCAACGGAGAGCCAACCGACCAACCGCTAACCGACGGAAGGATACCGGCACCGGCATAAGAATTCAAAAGCGATGTATAAGTAATCTGGTCCCACACGCCAAGGTCGAGAGCGAAATTCACGGCCTGCATGGTTTCAATAGGACCACCGCCGTCAACATTCGTCAACTTGCCGCGTACGGCATACATGATTTCGTCTTCAGAAACGCTACCGCCCTTGGCATGGTTAATCATCTGGGCCATGGTAAGCCAGCAACGGTTGGTCACTGCATAATTCTTCGAGCCGTTATAATCGCGCTTGGGGAACACCTTGTCCCAGTTAGCATAATTATAGCCGTTCTTCCAGCTTTCAGCCAGCATTCTGGTATCCTTCATCGCGCAGAATACGCTATTGCCAAAGCAGGCGTTCTTCATGTATTCGCTCTTATCTGCCGGGAATGCCGTGTAGACATACTGAGACTGAATCGAATACTGCAACCACGTCATGTTCTTTGCAATAGAAATCTCTTTCTTGCGAATTTCCACATCACCCGTGAAGATCTGAATCACACCGAACGGGTTCAAACGCTGTACAAAGGAATCATAAATATTGCTGAAAAGGTTGCCGCCATAAACGACCGTATAGACAACCGGGGCCACGTACTTTGTTACCCTCTTCACGGTCTTCTTGGCCCACTTCTTCAACTTCTTGAAGAAGCCACGCTTCAACATACGAGTGTTGGATCTCGTGACAATCGGAGCAGCTTCATCGCCAGCGACAGAGAAGTATTCTTCATCTTCGTCATCTTCGTCCATGGCAACTTCAATGAGGGGTTCTGCAAACCACACATAGTCACCGGACGGGAGAGTCGGAATCCTTACAGCGGTCTGCATGGTGAATGCGCTGTAAACCGTATCGGTAAAGATCACGGAGTCACCCACGATGGAATCCTTGATCACCAACAGGCGATACCATTCCACGCCTTCGACGGCACTCCATTCGAGAGTCAGCGAATCAATATCGTCTTCGCTGTACTGCATCAGAGCCGGCGACAGAATGACCGGAACTTCGTTATCGCCCGGTTCTTCCCATGCGCGGTAGAATTTCCAGTTGCCGATAACACGTGCATCCAGGTACTTGCCTTCTGCATCCGTGTTCAGAGCGAGGCGCTGATCGTCAGCAAGGCCCTGGTTGAATCCCATGTCAAAGTCAGCCTTGACGAAGGATTCTTCGGATTCCCAGAGGCTATTTGCCACGGCAGCCGTTGCATTGTTCGGAGTCCAGCCGTATGCGAAGTAGGCAAGGAGCTTTCCGTCACATTCGGCGTAAAGTTCGCCCTTGTGCGTTGTAGGATCCTGCGTCTGGAAAGCGCCGCTCCAAATCTTTTGATTGAACGAATCCGTCACGGCATCGTTCAGATTCACCGTTGCCGTCTGTCCATTTGCATTACGAATAACAATAGAAGAGGCATCGTTGCTCAAGCGCTGCAAAACCTGCAACGACACGGAATCGTTTTTGACCTGGACGAATTGGACCACAGGGCAACCAGTCTTTTTGCCCGCGTCCAACAGAATGGGCTGGCCGTTGGAATAAACACTTACATTATTTGCCAAGGCAAAAGTGTTCGACTGCGGCTGAGACGGGTCATCAGACTTGGTCCACGTTACCCAATCGTTACCATGCAGGCCAATCGAATAGCCAGAAATGCCGCCGAGGGTATCGCCCGGATACAGCGTCAGGTCCGGGAAATAAATAACGAGTGTAGCATGGTCGGCGCTTTCAAACGTCCAGTTTGCCATACCACCCGGGAGATAATACGGTTCAGGCGGAGCAATTTCGGAGGTATCCTGGACCACATTGTAACGCAATTCAACGTTACGCAGCGTGTCTTCGGAGTTATTCTCCACCCTAAACCTTAACACGGTTTGATTTGTTTGTGAATACTGCTCGTCTAGCGTATAGACAGAAGCAGCGAATGCAGAGGTAGCCATGGCACACGCCATGACCATTTTACGAAAATGGTTCATTCGTTCTCCTTATGTAGTGTAACCTGGCGCGAAAAGTAGTTTATTTACTTAAAAAAAACAAGACAAAATAACGTATTTCTAACAAAATAAAATTTGATGATATGATGCTATTTAGACAAGTAATATCGCGTATATACACGACGTCACACATTGGAAAATTTCAAAAAATTTTTCCATTTTTTCAAATGTATTACAAACAACATATAAAGTATTGAGACAAAAAAAATGTCCGCTTTCGCGGACATTCCTTAAAGAGATTCGCAAAGTGAATTTCGCAATTACTTGCGCCAGCCTTCCATAATCTTCATGCAGCCAGCGAGTAGCTCGGCGGAGCGGTCCTTGGCTTCGGTTTCCACGTAGCAGCGGAATTCCGGAGCGTTGCCGCTGGGGCGCAGGTGCACGATATCGCCAGAATCGAATTCCATGCGGTAGCCGTCCGTTTCATCGATGGAAACGACTTCGCCGTGGAAGGGCTTCGGAGCCGGGCCATCTTTAGGCTTGAACTTGGAAGGCTTTGCAGTGAGGGCACCGAACAATTTGGCGCCGAGTTTCTTTTCGCGGATTTCAGCGAGCTTCGCCTTCGACGTTTCGGTCGAGAATTCCTTGAGGCGGTCGCTGAGCGTAAAGCGCTTCGGGAGTTTCTTGAGCAAATCGACCACGCACATTTTCTGTTCGCGGACCATGACCATCACGGCAATCATCGGGAGCAATGCATCGCGAGTCGGGAGTGCCGGGAGCGTGCGGGTTGTGCGAGTCTCACCGCCGCGGCCATCGCTATCAATGAATTCGCGCGTGAGGTTTGTCTGCAACAGGAATCCGCCGTTTGCTTCGTAGCCAGCGACAGAGACGCTCTTGTCGTTTGCATCCACCAGGCTTTCCATGCCGGCGATCACGTACGGGCTTCCGATTCGCGTGCGGCAAATCTTTTCGAAGGAGCCAGATTTTTCAAGCGACGTGTTGCAACTCACAGGAGTTGCAATGCGCTTGATACCAAGCGCCTGGGCAGCCAAGATGCCCAGCACGTCGCCACGGAGCCACATGCCTACATCGTCTGCCAAAAGCGGGCGGTCGCTATCGCCATCGGTACTGAAAATTGCATCCACGAAATCCTTGTGCGCAAAGTCGCGGGCCAAGTCTTCGTCTTCTTTACGGATAGCTTCGGTATCCACCGGAATAAAGGTTTCGCTGCGGGCAAAAGGCTTGACTGTCGCGCCCAAGCTTTCGAGCACTTTCACCACAATGTCGCGGCCCACGGCGGAATGCTGGTACACGCCAATGGTCAGGCCTTGCAAAGCCTTAGCACCGAAAAATTCCGGATAGCGCTTGCAGTAATTTTCTTCGGCTTCAGTTTCGACCGCCGGAAGTGCGGGGGCATTTTTCAGCATGCCATTTGCATCGAAAATCGCTTCGTCGAAATCCACCGACTGCGAAACAATTCCCTGTTCGTCCTTCTTGGTGATTTCGCCCTGCGGGTGGTTGAACTTGATGCCGTTGCGGTCGGCCGGAATGTGGCTACCCGTGACCATGATGGTCGGGAGAGCCTTATCGATACCGTACAAAGCGATTGCCGGGCTCGGAATGCGGCCGCAGTAAATCACCTTCCAAGAGGAATCTTCGCCGGCTTTGACCAAGGCCTTCAAAATGCGTTCGGTACTCGGGCGCAAGTCGCCAGCAATTGCAATCGTGTGATCGCACTTGTAGCTAGCCTCGCAGTACTTGATAAACGAGCGCGCATACACATAGCACACGCGGTCCGTCATCGCTGTCACCAGGCCGCGGGCACCGCTGGTACCGAATGCCACACCGGACTGTTTCATTACTTCTTGCATCGAAATGCTCATAGACTCTTCCTTAGAAATCGAAACTTCTTTATAAAATAAAAGTAGAAAAGATAGCGGCATCAATCTTTTCAAAATCGTAACCAATGCAGGGCCAAGGCAAAAACACTTGATACAGCCGTATACAGAATCACCGTTTTTACACTAACACCCCCTAAAAAAAGAGGATATTTTCTACTTTGGATGTTAAAATAAGGGATGATTATGCTCAAAAAAATCTTGACCGCAGGCGTTTTCAGCGCCGTAGCACTCAGTGCAGCACCGCTCCTCACCAACGGCGACTTGTCTTACGGTGACGGCGGTTGGTATGTTTGGAACAACCCCGATGGCCCCGCCAAGTACGAAAGCAAAATCGGTGTCGAAGGCCTCGGCGTAAACGGCAGCGAAGGCGTCAAGCTCACGGTGACCGAACTCCCGAACCCCTCTTGGGGCCTGCAGTTGCAACCGCCCAAGTGGCTCGCCGACTCAGCCTACTACAAGCTCAGCTTTAAGGCCAAGGGCAACATGCCCATCAACGCCATCATTCAAGGCGGTCCTCCCGACTGGCGCCAGAAAGAAAGCGCCTCGTTCATGCTGACCAAGGACTGGAAAGAATATTCCATGATTTTCCTTGCCGACCAGAAGGGTTACGGCGTGAACAACGTGACATTCCATGTGGGCCTTGCCAAGGGTTGGCTCCAGATGGACGACGTGACCATCGAAAAAGTCGAAGGCATGGATGACATGACCTGGTACAACAATTCCGCCGCCCGTATCGACAGCCTGCGCAAAAAGGATTTGACCGTGAAGGCCGCCCCCGGCGCCCAGGTGAAGGTGGAACTCATGCGCCACGCATTCCCCTTCGGTACAGCACTCGCCCTCTACCCCACCAAGGACAGCGTTGAAACTTGGTACCGCAAGACCGCCAATAAGTACTTCTGGTATGGCGTTCCCGAAAACCAGTTCAAGTGGCCGGAATACGAACCCAAGAAGGGCAAGATCCGCCGCGAAGAATTCAAGCAGTACCTGGATTACGTGAACGATTACAAGTGGGGCTTCCGCGCCCATACGCTCGTGTGGGGCCACCAGGGTTACGGCTTCGACAAGCACTTCAGTAACCAGGGCAGCTGCAAGGATATCTCGAAAAAGATCAAGGAACGCATCACCCGCGACATGAAGGAATACAAGGGCCGCATCAAGGAATACGACGTGTGGAACGAAGCATTCCACGAACCGTTCATCTTTAACAAGTGCGGCTGGGACCTGCTGGATAGCGCCCACGTTTGGGCACACCGCGCAGACCCCGATGCACGCCTCTTCATCAACGAATACAACGTGGTGTCCGCCGGCGAAACCGATCGCCTGTACGAAATCGTGAAGGGCATGCTCGAACGCAAAGTTCCTGTACACGGCATTGGCGTACAGTGCCACTTCGGTGACCGCCAGCTGAACCCGGCATTCATCAAGGCCCGTCTCGACAGGCTCGGATCTTTGGGCCTCCCCATCAAGGTCACGGAACTTGACTTTGGTGACTGGCAGAAGGGCATGTACTTCGGCGAAGAAGAACAGGCCAAGCGCTTTGAAATGTTCCTGCGCATTGCCTTCAGCCACCCCGCTGTCGAAGGCATTATCCTGTGGGGCTTCTGGGATGGCCGTCACTGGGTCAAGAACGGCGGTATCGTTGCCATGGACGGTCGCGAAAAGCCGGCTGCCAAGCTCATTTACGACTTGTGGCACAAGGTATGGACCACCAACGGAACGTTCAAGGCCGATGAAAACGGTGTCGTGAAGTTCCGCGGCTACCCCGGCAAGTACAAAGTAACCATCGACGGCAAGTCTGAAATGGTTGAATTGAAGTAACGCTACGTCATCGCGCAAAGCTATCTATTACTAAAAGAGCCTCCCGGTTTATCCGGGAGGTTTTCTTTTTTATATTTCACTCCACAAACCATAGTGAGGAAACAATGAAGAGTCTCTACAAAATTGCAGCAATTTCTTTGGCCATGGCATTCGTGGCCTGCGACGATTCCACCTCTGCAAGCGATAACGGCGGCAATGGCGGTAACGGTGGCAGCGCAAACGTCGCCTGCACCAACGAACCTGTAAATTGCCCTGCTATCGAATACGAAAACGAAGTTTACGACCTTCGCGATTGCAACCATTACAAGATTCAAACCTTCGGCACGCAGACATGGATGACCGAAAACTTGAACTACAATTCTTGCGAAATCAACGGTCAAAACTGGTGCTACGGTGGTGACGCAGCCAACTGCCAAAAGTACGGTCGCCTTTACACCTGGACAGCCGCAATGGGCCTCGATAAATCTTACCAGAAGAATTACGCGAACCTGCCCGAAGGCACCGTAACCAAAGGCCTCTGCCCTGTCGGATACCATATTCCGAGCGACGCCGAGACGGACATTCTTATCGCCTATCTAGAAGAGAATAACAATGTGGCCGATTTCAACTTCCAGTTCGGCGGCAAGAATAACTTCGCAGGCTTCGCCGACTTAGACAGAACCGCATACTTCTGGACAGCTGACGAAGACCACTCCGAATTCGGCGGAAAAGAAAACGTCCGCATCTGGAGTTATTCCGAAACCTTCGGCTTCGGTGGCGGTTCCATATTCAAGGACAGCGGACTTTCAATCCGCTGCGTGAAGGACTAAAAATTTCTGCATAAAAGAAAACGCCCCGCGATTTTATCGCGGGGTTTTCTTAATGGTTTGCTCGACGAATCGCGCGGCCTATCGATTAGTAGTTTTCAGCAGTGACTTCGAAGAAGGACTGCGGGTGTGCGCACACCGGGCATGCGGCCGGAGCCTTGGTGCCAACGACAATGTGACCGCAGTTGCGGCATTCCCACACCTTGACTTCGCTCTTTTCGAACACGGCCGCGGTTTCCACATTCTTGAGGAGTGCGCGGTAGCGTTCTTCGTGGCGCTTTTCGATAGCGGCGACCATGCGGAACTTCTTGGCGAGAGCGGCAAAGCCTTCGGCTTCGGCAGTCTTTGCGAAGTCTTCGTACATGTCGGTCCATTCGTAGTTTTCGCCGTCGGCAGCAGCCTTCAGGTTAGCAGCGGTGTCACCGATACCGTCGAGTTCCTTGAACCAAAGCTTGGCGTGTTCCTTTTCGTTGTCTGCAGTTTTCAGGAACAGCTCAGCGATCTGTTCGTAGCCTTCTTTCTTGGCGCAGCTTGCAAAGTAGGTGTACTTGTTGCGAGCCTGGGATTCGCCTGCAAAGGCGGCCTGAAGGTTCTTTTCGGTCTGGGTTCCGGCGTACTTGTTTGCCATAAATTCCTCTCTTGGTTGAAGTGTCTCGAAAAGAATATACACTTTTTTAGGTCGTCCTGGGCAAAAATAAGTCCATTCAGAGCCTTTTTTCTGCAAAATAATATATATCTAAACCAAAAGGAGGCCTTTTATGACCCTCATGATTATCCAGCTTTTGATTGTACTTTTGGCGCTTTACGTGGGCTCGCGATACGGGAGCCTTGCCCTCGGCGCCATTTCGGGAATTGGTCTTGCCATTCTGGTGCTCGGGTTCGGCATGCAACCCGGCAAACCGCCTACCGACGTCATTTATATCATTATCGCGGCAGTCACCTGCGCGGGCATTATGCAGGCTTCGGGCGGCATGGATTGGCTGATTCAAATTGCAGAGCGCCTGTTACGCAAGCACCCGAACCATATCACGATTCTCGCTCCGCTCTGCACGTTCTTCCTCACGGTTCTCGTGGGCACCGGTCACGTAGTTTACACCCTGATGCCGATTATTTGCGACATCTCCTTGAAAAAGGGAATCCGCCCGGAACGCCCCTGCGGTGTAGCTTCTGTCGCCTCACAGGTGGGCATTACCTGTTCCCCCATTGCAGCCGCCGTCGCCTCGTTCGTGATTATCTCGAACGCAAACGGTTTTGAAATCAACAACCTGCAAGTCATCGCAATCACCATTCCCGCTTGCCTTTGCGGCCTCATGGCGGCAGCCGCCGTCTCTTATAAGCGCGGACTCGACCTCGACAAAGACCCTGCCTTCCAGGCGCGTCTCAAAGACCCGCAAATAAAGGAATACATGTACGGAAACACCGCCTCGGTACTCGACAAAGAAGTCCCGAAAGAAGCAAAGCGCGCCGTGTTCATCTTCCTCGGCGCCCTCGCCGTCATCGTGCTCTTCTCCGTGTTCCAGATTATCGGGCATGATATCCGCCCGCAATTCCCGACCGGCAAGGTTGTCGATGGCGTCGCTCAAATGAAGCCGCTCGCCATGAACATCATCATTCAGATTGTGATGATTTCGGCCGCCGCGTTCATGGTTATTTTTTGTAAGGCAGCCCCCAAGAAGGCCGTGGCAGGCGCCGTGTGGCAAAGCGGCATGGTGGCCGTGGTCGCCATTTACGGAATTGCCTGGCTTGCCGACACCTACTTCGCGAACTACATGGACGTGATGCAGGGCGGACTTAAGGACATCGTGCAACATTACCCGTGGGCCATCGCATTTGCCTTCTTCGCGGTAAGCGTGCTCATCAACTCGCAGGGCGCAGTCGTGGTCGCCATGCTCCCGCTCGCCTATAGCCTCGGCATCGAAGGCCCTGTGCTCCTGGGCGTACTCCCGAGCGTATACGGCTACTTCTTTATTCCGAATTACCCTTCGGACATTGCGACCGTGAACTTCGACCGTTCGGGCACCACCGTCATCGGCAAGTACCTATTGAACCACAGCTTTATGCGCCCAGGTATGGTAAGCGTTATCGTCTCAACCATCGTGGGAACAATCTTGGTGAAAATTTTCTACTAGAACATCATCCATTTGCAACAAATGACGGATAAAGTAAGCTTTATCCGTACATTTTGCCGTTCGTCGTAAAAACATTCGCTATGCATTGAATTGTTAGACTAAAAACTTATTTTTTTAATATGAAGTTTAAACACGCGGCATCATTCATACTCTGCATTATATTCGCGCTGTTTTGCACAGGGTGCGTCACGACGAACGTGCACAAGTTCCGCATGACTGCGTCCGAAGCCCCCGAAGTACACGGGGCAAACACGCAGCAGGCCTCTCACTCTTCATTATGGCGATTTACCGGAAAAATCAACTACAACGCCGAAAAGAACGTAAACATCACCAAAGACGTATCTGAAGCACCGGATCTCGACAGGCTTTTCGATGTACCGATAAAGTTCAAGGATGCCTCATACAAGATGGGCGGCCTCGATTTCAGCGGAAAGGTGGATTTTCTCTATAAAGCAAGTAGCTTCGTCATTGGCGGCGGCTTAGGCTATAAAGACGGAATCTATTCGCACCTTACAATGGGTGCAAACTACTCGCATTTCGAGTTCGGCGTATTTCTCGGAGGATACAACCAATACATCGATATGCAATATTCGGGCGATAAGGGTGAGGACTGCGGTGATTCCGACAACGATTGCACGACCTTCAGCAGCCACGGCAACGATTTCAGCGCAAGTGTTTTTGCCGGCCTCTATACAGGTTTTTATCTGGACAAGTTCTTTGCCAACCTCAGCGTAAGTACCTACAGCCCAAACCCCAAAATAGAAGGAACCGACCTAGATGTTCCGGGCATCACGACAGCCTACCTCACCATAGGCTACAGGCTTAACCGCTGGCTTGAATTCAGCGTCGGCGGCATTGCGACCTTCATAGACACTTCCGAGGGGAATAGCTATCCGGGCGTTACCGGCGGCGTAAGCATTTACCTGTAGCAGGCCTGTTTCCCAAACGAACCACAAATTTTCTTTTTTAGGGGCAAAAAAAATGTCCCTTTGTTGTATATTTTAGTTGAAATATTTTATAGGCGGTATTTATGCTGATAGAAAAGATTGCATCCCCTGCAGATGTGAAAAAGATGGACACAGAAAGCCTCAAGGCGCTCGCGGGCGAAATCCGCACAGCCCTCATCAACAAGATTTCACATTGCGGCGGGCACTTGGCACCGAACCTCGGATTCGTGGAGCCGACCATCGCGCTGCATTACGTTTTTGAATCGCCCAAGGACAAGATTGTCTACGATGTTAGCCACCAGAGTTACACCCACAAGATTTTGACAGGCCGCGCCGAAGCGTTCCTGAATCCGGACAAGTACTGGAGCGTTACCGGCTACACCGAACCCTGCGAAAGCGAACACGACCAGTTCATGATTGGCCACACCTCGACTTCCGTGAGTCTCGCACTCGGGCTAGCAACCGCCCGCGACATTAAGGGTGAAAAGGGAAATGTAATCGCTGTCATCGGTGACGGTTCCCTGAGCGGCGGCGAAGCATTCGAAGGCCTCGACAATGCAGGCGAATACGCGACGAACTTTATCGTAGTGGTAAACGACCACGAAATGTCCATCGCCGAAAACCACGGCGGCCTTTACGGGAGCCTCGCAGAACTCCGCGCCACGCAGGGCAAGAGCGAAAACAATTACTTCAAGAGCCTCGGATTTGACTACCTGTACGTAGAACAGGGCAACGATATCGAATCGCTTATCGCCGCATTCAAGCAGGTGAAGGATTCCACAAAGCCCGTGGTCGTGCACATCCATACGCTCAAGGGCAAGGGCTACAGCTTCGCCGAAAACGCGAAGGAAGGCTTCCACTGGGCGGCCCCCTTTGACATTCCGACCGGCGTCGTGAACTGGGGCAGCGGCGAATCGTACGGCGCAATCCTCGGCGACTACCTGATGAAAAAAATCAAGGCCGACCCGAAAGTCGTCGTAATCCATTCCGCCGTGCCCGCAGGCATAGGGTTCTTTGCCGAGCAGCGCAAGGCGGCAGGCAAGCAGTTCATTGACGTGGGCATCGCCGAAGAGCACGCCGTCGCACTCGCCTCCGGCCTCGCGAAAGGCGGCGCCAAGCCCATCTACAGCACGCACGGTACATTCATCCAGCGTACCTACGACCAGCTTTCGCAAGACCTGTGCGCGAACAACAACCCGGCCACATTGCTCATTACCATGTCCGGCGCCGACGGCATGAACGATACCACGCACCTCTGCATTTTCGACATCGCGATGATGAGCAATATTCCGAACCTGGTGTACCTCTGCCCCACTTGCGTGGAAGAAGCAATCGCCATGATGGATTATGCGATCGAACAGACCGCGCACCCGATGGCCATTCGCATTCCGAACGGAGTCGCACATAGGACTGCCGCATTCGACACGGATTACTCCAAGTTGAACACATATAAGGTTGACAAGCGCGGAAGCAAAGTCGCCTTGATTGGTCTCGGTAGCTATTACGCCCTCGCTGAAGAAACCGCAACAGAACTTGCCAAGCAGGGAATCGACGCCACCATCATCAACCCGCGATTTGCCACGGGCATCGACAGCGAAGTGTTGGAAGGCCTGCGCGCCGACCACCAGGTTGTCGTAACCCTCGAAAACGGCGTGATTGACGGCGGCTTCGGCGAGAAGATCGCCCGCTTCTACGGCAACAGCGACATGCGCGTTCTCGTGAAGGGCCTCAAGAAGGAATTCTACGACAAGGTCCCTTACGGCGAACTTATGGAAAGGAACCGTCTCACGCCCAAGCAGATTGTAGAAGACGTTCTGACCGCGCTCAAATAACATCGCCGAAATAACGTCGCCGAAACCAGAATCGGGCCTTTCGCCTGAAATAAGTATATATTTCAGGTATGTCCATCTCGCAACACATATTCCGACTCATGCTCCCCGTGCTCTTGTGCGGAGCTGTCGGGCCGTTCGCCGGCGTGATTCATGCCGCCGATGTCGAGGGAGCAAGTGCCGCGGAAACAAACGTCGCGAAAACAAGTGCCGCTGGAATCGCGGGCGTTTTTGATGCAGGCTGGACAACCGCCTACCAGTCGCAAGATTCCATTACGCACATGCACCAACGCCTGCATGCGCTCGGCATGGAGTATGTCGTTTTGCAATACGCCGCTGTCGAAGCGACACATTTATATTACCCCTCGGAACTGGAATTTCTGCAGAATACGCAGTACAAGAACAATGAGCTTTTCCCGAAAAGCATCGAGGCGGCAAAAACTGTAGGCACCAAGCTTTGGCTCGGGCTCTACTACAATGGCGAAAACTGGTACACTCCGCCGACCGCCGAGCAACTTGATACGCTTACATCAAGGAATCTGAAAGTCCTTGAAGAAATCCATTCGCTATACAGCAGCGAGACTGTTATTGAAGGCGTGTACATTCCGCAAGAAATCGCGCGCTACTATTGGGACGGCCTGCGCAGCGACGCAACCCCGGAAATGCTCACGGAACATTTCTTGAAGCCGGTCACCGAAGCCGCACAAGCGAAGGGCTGGAAGGTGATGGCCGCCCCATTCTATAATCAGAACTTGGAAACGCCCGAGAAGCTGCAATCGTTTTTCGAGAAACTCTTTGCCGCGGGATTCAAGCCCGACATCATCGCCGTGCAAGACGGCATCGGCGCAAACGACGCAGGCAAACTCCATGCCGAAACCGCGACTGTGGGCAATTACGAACGCGCCGTAGCGCAGGCCTGCAAAAAGTATGGAATTGAATTCTGGGTCGACATGGAACTGTTCCACACCGACGACTCGCACGCGCTTGCCGACAGCGCAAGAATCTCGGCACAGCTCGACACCGCATACGCCGCGGGCGCCACAAAAGTCATCGCCTACGACCTGGCCGTTCTCGGAAACGCAGGACTTGATTCCCTCGAAAAGTGGAAGCTAAAATCAAGCGTAGAACCGCCGGCCCGCATCTACAAAACGCCCCGCGAAAGTCGCCGCGCATCCAATGCCCACAGCGAAAAAACGCAGAAACGCGAACTGTTCCTGAACGGGCGTTTACAGGGCAACCGTTCCCTGAACGAAAATTCGCAATACTTCAAGGCAAACGGCGCGAAGGTTAAGCAGAATTAACGCCCACTGGGCCGCAAAAAGTATATATTAGTAGCATGAAGAATTTAGTGGGTTTAGGAATCGCCCTCACCATGGGCTTGGCTACGACTATCTATGCGGAAAGGTGTCCTAACGCATGGCCCGCGGAGGGCGAAAACTACGCCTCCGGCACGATAGACGGTACAAACTACAGTTACGAAGTCTGGCGCGATGGCTACAATGCTTATTTGGAGTGCTACGATGATGGCGGCTACTTAGTTTACTCCAAGGTCGCGGACGCTATCGTGCGCTTTGGTCCCAAGTTCGACGAGCCAAAGACCTTCGACCAGCATGGCAACTTTGCGGCGGACTACAAGTTTCGCACAAAAGGCGGCGGCTTCGGCACCCCCTATTTTCTGGTTGGCATCCAAGGCAATACCACCGAGCCGAAAACCGAATTCTATATCATAGACTACTGGATAATCAAAGATACAGCCGACACATCCACTTTCGGAACCAGGCTCGGCGAATTCACCGTCGATGGCGACACCTACGACATCTGGCAGAACACCGCCAACAGTCACATGGGCGTCCAGGGCGACTCCTCGTTCAAGCAGTATTTCAGCATCCGACGCACCAAGCGCGATAGCGGGCACGTCGACATTACCGCCCACTTCAAGAAATGGGAAGAGCTCGGCCTGAAGGTGGGCAAGATAACCGATGTCATGGCGCTTGTGGAAGGGTATAAGGGGCAGAGTTCCATCAACTATTTTCAAATTGACTACTTCAACATCACCGAATCGGCAGACAGCACCGGCACCACGGCCATTTCAAGGCGTACAAGCCTCCCGCTCCTAAAGGGTGATGCCCGCGTGTTCAACATGCAGGGCCGCTACCTCGGCACCAGCGAACAGAAAATCAGTCCTACCATCAGGACAGTGAAGAAGCGGTAAATTACTTCACGCACCTAACAGACCGCGCTTCGTCTTTGCCGAAGGCGCTGAGCTTGGCGGCCTTGATGCTGAAATCCAGGAGCATGTAATAAGCGAGGCCATCGGGGGTTTCGACGGCGCTCCAGATATGCGCATAGCCGCCGATGCCGTCGAACTTGTCGCGCGTACCGTTTCCGGCGAGGCGGTAGCCTGCGGGCAATGCATTAAAGCCGTAATCGTCCGAGCCGTTCCCTTTCTTAAACCAGCCGCTTGTCGATTTGAGCGCATAGCCGGCAACCTCTGCGCCGCCAACACTTGCAATCAGTTTTTCAAAGTCAGCGCTGTCGGGCAAGTGCCAGCCTTCGGGGCAAACGGTGCGGGCCATGTCCCATGTGTAGAGCCGTCCGTACTTGGAGCATTTTCGGTCGTCACCTTCGGGGCATGCGCTTCCCTGGACTTCGTAATCCATATTCTCGGCCATCCAGGTCTGCGAACCGATTTGCACAATCGCATACGACTTGCCGTCGCGCGGATCGGTAAACGATTCGGAGCAGGCCGCCAGAATAATTGCCGCGAAAACGGAAAACAGCGAAAATCTTGTTATCAAGTGCATCATTCCTTCATGCACCTAAGGCTAAACATTCCATACAACGGACAAAGGCCAAGACTTACATAGTCATAAATTCCCCAACCTTCCCAGCAAGACATATATCTCAAATCTCTTGATGATGTCCAATAGTGAGCGCCCCAACGTTCCACAGAAAACTCCCACGAACCAGCATCATCACGCTCCGCGCCGCCAGAGGGCAACATGGTAAATCCAGACTCATTCGTAAAAAACCTGCGAGCGATAGCCCTGTTTTCATTCATTACATACCACTTGTGCGGGCTCAAAAGATACGTCGCTACATGGAACACCTTGTCGGTCGTATCCCTTTTATATTCGCGGCTAAGGTAGCGTCCCAGCTCAACATAGTCCGAATCCGTCGGCACGTGGTACCCTGCGGGGCAAATTCCCCTCACATGTTTCTTGTCGTCAATGTAATCTGCCGACAAGTCACATTCCGAAGAATCCTGGGGGCATTCTTCCAAGGTCTTGCCAACCGCCACATGCCACGGATAAAGTCTTCCGTGCACAGCGCAATTTGCGGAATCGTCGTATAGGCAGTAGCTGGAATCGGCAGCGTAGTTCAGGTTCTGCGCCATCCAAACCTGGTTACCCAATTTCAAGGTGCGGTACACGTGATTGTCGCGCTCGTCAAGCAGTTCGCCGTATTCCACATCCGGATTCAACAGACCCACATATTGGCAATCGTACTTTGAACAATCATACTTTTTGGAGGGAATCTTTGCAGGCACAAAGAGATCAGACAACGTGTAATCCGAAACGGAATCCCTTCCGATATACAGTTTCGTCAATTCTACGATATTGACATTCTGGTATTCATCTTCCACCTTCACGCGAATCTGATAATAATCCGTATCGCCCAAGCGAAGGTCAATAAGAGTCGTATCCAATGTATTCAGCAGGTAATTGGTCGTATCGTTTTTCAAGACGACAGAATCAGAATAAATCGTCTTGTATTCATCCGAATCATATTCGGCGGCTTCCAGATAAACCTTCGCAAACCTTTCTGCACCATACACGGGCTGCACCAAGTCGAAAGACACCTTGAACTGGGTCATGTATTTGTCGCTGGCCCTATAAATCGAGGCCGCATAATCCTTCGGCATGTTCGCAATTGCAGGGGCATTGCGGCCAATCACGAAAGACGTATCGCTGACTGCTCCAAGAAGCCCCTTTCGAACATTCAGGTTTTCATCGAAGGCCCAAGCCAATTTTTGATCCGTCGTACTGTCTTCCGTATCGTTCCTCAGCAATTTCAGGTACATGCTCGTATCAGGCGCCACAATACCGGAAACCGCCATAAAGCGCAAGGAGTACCGGCCTTCAGGCAACACGTTCCAAAGCGAATCCATAGAATACGAAAGCAACGGCGTAAACCTATCGGGCTTGTAGAATTGCCTTACAGTATCGCCCTTAGAGTCCGTCATTATCATCTTGTAGATATGCTCTTCAAAACGGCAACCTTCGCACAGTATCTCTACGTTCTTGTGTTCTTCGGTCATGTCGAAATCCCAAACAAGATCGTCAAACCTGCGAATCAGCAAAAACACGACATCGTAAGACTTGCCGTAAAATTCCAGCACTACCTTGTAATAGCCATCTACCAGTTTAGACTTTTTATCCAGTTCTGTCAGATTGTAGCTCAGGTGCCATTTACGCGAATTAGCCGTATCCTGCACCACCTTCACTTTAACCGAGCCGACTTTCTTGTACGATTCAGTAGCGCCGATCATTTTGTATTTACTTTTAGCGGCTTCATCGTAATACAAGGTCGCCGAATCAACCTCGACTTCCTTGTCACAGCTAATGGTGTTAACGCTTGCCGTAAAATCAAAATCAAGATCCGCGATATAGGAATCGTTCAAGGGCCAAACCAGGTTCAACACGGGCGGCACACTACAGCGTGTCTCGTAAACCGGCTCACTGCTACTTGACTCGGCTTCGCTGCTGCTCGATTCCTCCGGTGCGCTGGAGCTGTTGTCGTCTCCGCATGCGCACAAGCCAACACAAAATGCAATGGCCAACATGCAATCGAGTAAAATGGAATAATTCTTCATACTTTCCCCTAACACTATTAGTTTGTATTACAATATAACAAAACACCCCCGACTGTTAAGTCGGGGGCGGCAATGGTTCGCGGGGTTCACCCCGCCATTTTTATTTTACGAATGCGCCGTAGATGGCCTTGATAGCCTTCTCGGTATCGGCTTCGTCAACACCGGTGATGATGTTGATCTGCGAAGAACCCTGGTCAATGATGCGAACGTTGACCTTGTTGTCTGCGAGAGCCGTGAAGAGCTTTGCAGCCACACCGATCTTGTTCGTCATGCCGTGACCCACGGTAGCGATGAGTGCGATACCCGGGAACACCTTGATACGGTCGGGGCGCATCTGCTGCGTGATGTCTTCGAGAACCACGTCCTGCACGGCGTCGAGAGCCTTGCTATCTACCACGATGCTCATGGAGTCGATAGCGCTCGGGCACAGTTCGTAGGAGAGGCCTTCGCTTTCGAGCACGGCGAGCACGCGGCGACCGAAACCGACTTCCTTGTTCATCATGGACTTTTCGATGTAGATCATCGAGAAGCCCTTACGGCCGGCAACGCCCGTAATCGGGAGCTTTGCTTCTTCCGGAGTGGGGCCGATGATGGTACCCGGATCCTGCGGGCGGTTCGTGTTGCGGATGTTGATAGGAATCTTCTTGGCGCGGCACGGAGCGATAGATTCGTCGTGGAGCACAGAAGCGCCGGAGTAAGCGAGTTCGCGGATTTCGCGGTAGCTCACGTATTCGATCGGCAGCGGATTTTCGACGATGCGCGGGTCAGCCATGAGCATGCCCGAAACGTCGGTCCAGTTTTCGTACTTGGCAGCATCGATGCCGTTGGCAAGGATAGCGCCCGTGATGTCGGATCCGCCACGGCTGAAGGTCTTGACTTCGCCACGGAGGTTGCTACCATAGAAGCCCGGCAGCACGTAAAGCTGGTTTTCGTCGGACAAGGTCTTCGCGATGTCTTCGTAGGTCTTCGGCGTAATGCGATACTTGTCGTCGAAGGTAATCAGCGGGAAGGTGTCCACGAAGTTTGCACCCAGGTACTTGGCCATGAGGCGGGCGCAAAGGAATTCGCCGCGGCTCACCAAGAAGTCGGTGCTGATGGTTTCAGGATGGTTCTTGAGCTTGTCTTCGAGGCTGTCGAGATCTTCGGAAAGCTTGTCGCCGAGGCCCAGGTCCTTGCAGATTTCGTCGTAGCGCTGGCGGATCAGGTTCCACGGGGTCGAAAAGTCGAGACCCTTGCTAGCGAGGTCGTAGGTGCTGTAGAGGAGGTCGGTAAGCTTGGTTTCCTTAGGATTGCGCTTGCCGGGGGCAGAAACGACGATGACCTTACGGTTCTTGTCGGATTCAACGATGGCCTTGATCTTCTTGAACTGGCCTGCATCGGCGACAGAGCTGCCGCCGAACTTACATACGATTCTTTGACTCATTTTTTCCTTTTGGGCCACCAAACCTCTCAGCTTCGAGCGCAATCGCTTTCCTCGCGACCGTCGTGCCCAAGCCTACCCATCTGGCCAGCCACTTTGGTAATATGGTTGTCTATGTCTGCGACGGTGTTTTTTACCGTTGCGAGCGCAAAGATAAAAATTTTGAATTTTTGTTGCAAGGGGGAGGCCTCCCCCTCGGTGCCACTCCGTTGCCACCTACCCCCTCTGCGGGAGCACCCGCAACGCCCCTTTTTGTAAAAATCTGGGCGCGAATGTAAATTATTCGCGCTTTTGGTATTCAAAGCCTCGAAAAAAGCGTGTATAGTAAGAGGCTTTATGAACAGACACGAATCCATGTTACGTATCGCGGCAAGCTCCGACATCTCGGTGCTCTTGCTGGGGGAATCGGGCAGCGGCAAGGAGGTCGCCGCCCGCTTTGTCCACGCTCACAGCAAGCGGGCGGGCGGGCCCTTTATCGCCCTCAATTGCGGGGCGATTGCCAAGGGACTCACCGAAAGCATTCTAGAAGGCCACCGCAAGGGGGCATTCACCGGCGCTAGCGAAGAGCGCCTGGGGGTGGTGCGCTCGGCGGACCACGGCACACTTTTCTTGGATGAAATCGGCGAGATGCCGCTCGAAATTCAGTGCAAGCTGCTGCGTATTTTGCAGGAGCGCTCCGTAATGCCCTTGGGCAGTTGCGACCCCCAGCCTGTAGACTTTCGCCTGATTTGTGCCACCAACCGCGACTTGCGCGCCGAGGTACATGCTGGCCGTTTCCGCGAAGATCTTTACTTTAGGCTGAACGTGTTTCCCGTGAAAATCCCTCCGCTTAGGGAGCGCGAAGACTTTACGAGCATCGCCCAAGAAATCTGGAAAGAAATCGCCGACCACAAACCGCTTAATGCAAACGAGATTGCATCGCTTTCAAAACGCAAATGGCCCGGAAACGTGCGCCAGCTCAAGAACGTATTGCAACGCTATTCGCTTTTAAAGCCCTACGACATTACCCTGGGCAACGTGCTTACCGACGAATTCAGCGAGCCCACCACAGTCGCAGACTCCTGCACTCTATACCAGACAAAGCCCAAGCGCATTGCCGAAACGCCCGAATGGAATTTAATTTGTTCAGAACTTTCCAAGAACAGTGGCAACAGGAGCATCACCGCACAAAAACTAGGCATCAGCCGCGGCTGCCTCAATTATCAAATCCGAAAACATTCCAGTTGAATTAGAATCGAATGCCAAGCGTCAAGTAGTGGTAGCCACCGTCAAACGCTTTCTTGGGGCTGTAAGCGTAATCGAAATGCGCCATACCGATAGCGACGCCAAGGCCGGCACTGATACCGTCTTCGGTATCGGGGCGCACCGCATAACCCATGCGGAACGCGAGCAAGTCGGCGTAATTCAGTTCGCCACCGAATCGCCATTCGGGGTCCTGCATATCGGCGCGGCGGTAAGCGTCAGCAGACATGTGCAAGTTCCAATTGCTCTGCAAGTCAAAGAACTTTGCAATCGGCAAAATGCCCGTAATGCCTGCCTGCAATGCCATCGGGGCAGTTTCATCTTCGCCGTCGTAGTCGCTCATGTAGCCAAAGTTCGTAAGGGTCGCGCCAAAGGCAAAGTATTCGTTCACGCGGTAAGCGCCACCGATGTCGCCCAAGAACGCAAGTGCCGATTCGTCGTCAATGGTCTGCTGGCACAAGCGTGCCGACAACGCCCAGTTGAAAACCTTGCTGCGGTTGCCGAGGCCCGCCGAGAGTACCCAAGCGTAGGCACCGTATTCCGACGTCTTGAAGCCTTCTTCGTCGCGGCCCTCGATGCCATCGTAACCCAGGAATTCAAAACCTGCCGACGCCGTGAGCGGGAATTTCCAGAATTCGAACGGGAGCGCCAAATACGCCGTCGTAAAATCGTCGGCCGACATTTCCGGGAAAATAATATGGTTAATGCCCGCCTCGGCTTCTTGAACCGCGGACATAGCCAGCGGGTTACGCGAAATTTCAGAAGCATTCGCCGCATCGGCAACACCCGCCCCCGAAAGGCCGGCAGTCCTAGCCGAAGCATGCATCGAAAGGAACTTCATCGATACCCCGCCCGCATCTACGTTCCAATGCTCCCCGGCAAAAGCAAGGGAACACGCAACAAGACTTATAGCGAGGATCTTCTTATTCATGCCCTACAAGATACAAAATTTCAAAGTTATTCTTCAGCCCGATTGTAATGATTTATTGCAGAACAAGAGTCTTTAACAATATAAAGGCCCCGGCAATAAGCCAGAGCCATTTTTATTCTACTCTATGTCAAACATCTTCATCGGAAGAACGCGTCTTTGTTTTGCCTTCAGCACTTCGAGAACGACCGTACTTTCTCCACCCTGCGGCGTTGTCGTCTTGACCGTTACTTTCTTAAGCGTCCCCGGCAGCGGGCAAGAATTATCGCAATATTCAAACTCGCTTACAGCATTCGCTCCATTTACGACCACATTCATCTTTACCACACGTTTCTTCTTTTGAGAATAATACAATGTAGGTTTCGAAGGATCCTTGGGAGTAATCTTCCAAAGGTTACCTTCTGCAACAGGATTGTTGTAGTCTTCAGGAGAACCCATCTGCTTGTTTACATCTGCAGGATTCTGAGCAGGCATATTCTGCGCCGGAAGTTTCTTCCCGGTTTTCAAATCCGTCACCTTCATACGGCCATTATTCTGCACCATTTCCATCTGCATCATGCTTGATTTGATGGTGGTAATGGACTTCGTCTTTCCCGCAGTAAGTATGGCCATATTCACAACCTGGGAAGGCATATTGGGAAGTGTCACCGTAGTGCGCATCTGCATCTCGCAAGTATCCGGGAATGCTGATTTTTTCTGGTTGTCAAAGACCGTCTGTAGACTCAGTGCATTGGCTTGAATGACAACAAAGGAAACGGCGGCAAAAATTTTAAACAAGTTATTCATTATTTATCCTTACAGCAAAGATAGATTTTTCGTTGATTTAATTGAGCCATTCACCTTGAACATCAAATACGTTTTATTCATGTCAATACCGGCCCAGTCAACCCGCACAAATTGTTCGCCCGGAGCAAGAGTACCGGCAAAGATATTTTTTACGGGAGCACCCTTTGCCGTCACTAGACTCAGTTCTACATAGGACCAGTTATCCATCGTGACAACGAGTCCTTCCGGCGTACGTATCACGGGTATGGAATTGCCCGGCGCACGGTAGCCGAAATCGACATTATATACGGAATCCGGGTTGACTTCATCCGGAGTGGACAAAGTCCAGGCAGGCACATTGCCATAAAGCATGTACCCCGTGGAATCGAATACGCATATGCCGCGAGTTTCACGCACAGTCGTTCCCAGACTATCGTGACTCGGGTCATCGTTCGCATTCCATATTTCCGCCCAACCCGGCAAGTGCAGCGCAACCTTCACCGGATTCTGCCACGTCTTACCCGCAGCAAGCGGCTTGTCGCAATGGACCGTCACCTGCCAACGGCCAGAGCCGAGGTTTTCCATCGAAGCCGATGCACATTCTGACTTGTCGTCGAGTTCATAATCAGGTGCGAGCCCCTCTTCCACAAAGAAGTAGTAACGCACATCAAAGTTCTTCAACACAACATTACCTGTATTTTCAACCTTGAAGTGAATCTCACTAGCCCGGTGGTCTTCACGCATATCGGACGCAAGCACGCGAACCTTGGCCTCGAGCGATACAGGATCTTCCATCTCGGCGCAGGAACCGCCAATCAGGTTATTGTCGCTGTCAAGGACGATAACGCCCACATCCTCGTAGAACCCATCTATATTCGCAGCAAGCCCAGAGTACGGATCCACAAAGGACGGATCATCGGAGGCATCCCACGGAATATTACCGGAACTAAAGAGTCCGAAATGCGGTCCATCGCCACTGAACACAGTTCCGGCAACAGGAATCGTCTCGGTAAACATCCATTCTACGTAACCCGTATTGGCGCTCTCGGAATGAACTGCGGGGAAAGTCTCCACATTATTCGGCCAATAGCGTTCAACACTGGCAGTCGCAGCATCTTCGCCACGGAAGTAGTAGCGAACAGAGAATCCATTCAAAGGTTCATTAGACACGTTGCGCAGACGGATTCTCGGACGGAGCGTAGATGTTTCCGGATAACCTTCGTAACGCAAATACGACTTAACCTTGCGAACTGTATCAGCAGGCGTAATTCCAGCCACCTTGTCCGAAGTACTTATACCCCAGGCAATCATCGAAGCCGGAATATTGGCGGTCGTGAGAGCTGCTCCGCCAATCTGGACACCGGCAGGAACCTTCAGTGTCAACGTATGTGCACCCGCCGCGAGATGGACGGACACGCCAGAAACAGTCACCGCGCGCCAGGTATTGGAAACGGAGGCAATCCCCGTCAGCAAACTTGATTCGCCGACATAGACCGGCTTATCGCCCGCCATAACAGACCTTGCATACAGTACGACATTGTAGTCTGCAGCATTTTCGACGATTACGGACATCGTGAGTGTCGCCGAATCACTCGATTCAAGATACTTGTTACCAGCCACAGAGCAGGAGAACTGATTAGAGAATCCGCTCACGGCATCCATATCCTTCACGGCAACAACAATGATATCGGAAACTTCACCAGCATCGGTTACGGGCTTCGAAAGTTCCTCAACCTCAGCAGCAGTCAACGCACGCGAGTACATGCGTATATCTGCAACATTACCGAGATAAGATAAGAAATCACTACTTTTGCCCATAGAGAACACGCCTTCAAGTTCACGATCCAGCATAATACCAGACTTTTTAGAAGCCTTCAATTCACCGTCTACATAGAACTTCACATTAGCGGAATCCACTGTCACAACAACATGAGCCCATGTTTTTTGGTTAGGCAGAATAGAACCCGATAGCCATGAGTTCGAACCTTCTATCAATTCAAGTACACTACCACTTTGCACTAATTTTATATCAAGTCCATTTACGCCCGTGAAACCAAGAATTCTACGCCAAGTTCCATAGGAATTCCCTCGTTTAATGCGGGCCTCAAAGGAGTATGAATCTGTGCTGCCAAAGTCAACTATTCCGTTTCCTTCAACATAATCTGCTTTGTTTTCAAAATAAAGACCGACATCGCTTCCCCACGGATTTTTCATCTTCTTATACAAATCTAGATCATGGCCTGTTCCTAACAGTTCATGTACTATGCGGCCACCACTTTCACGTGCCGGATACCACAGGGCAAGTTCTGTCGGATACGGGTAAAGTTTTTCAGATACATATTTCTGTTCCGCATGGTTATGACCATAGTCTTCCACACGAACTTCCATAGAGAGATAGCAACCAGTACATTCAGCAAGTTGCTTTCGAGAAATACGGACACTAGCCGACACATGACCGACAGAATCCGGTATTACATTCATGACACGCAAAGTATCGCCACCGAACACCGGCGTCACGATCACGCGGGCAATACCCGACTCGGAATCATACACATCCGCAGTCGCCGTAAAGATCCGGTCAAGAACCTCGGAAGAATCCTGCACAGAGAAGTTCCTAATCGCAGGACGTAGAGAATCCGTATAGACTCGCGGGCCTGCCATTTGCATGTCCATGCCGAGAGCCGAGACGCCTATATACCGAGATTCATATACACCAGTAGAAATCTTACCCAATTCGGACGTTCCGGCAGCCTTGGCCCCATCATAAATTATTGTATCAGGTATTTCGCCGCGGATTTCAGCAACGATGCGACCGTCACGATAAAGCGATACTAGACCATAACCCGGATGCGTACAACTAGCACCATAGGCCATGTAGCCATTGTCGAGACCAAGCCACAATGAGTCAGACGGAACGGAGCAGGCAAACTGCGTATTCACGGTCAACGCACGAGCCACCGCCGGAGCTGCAGGCAATTCAACCACGGAACCATTCGAATCCGGCTCACTCAACGCAACCACAAACACATAACTCGTATCAATATTATTATTACGCGACGGCAACATCACATGTGCAAAGCCATTGGAATCCGCCGTAAATGCAAGAGTGTCTGGCGGGGTGACATCGTCACGGTTGGCCCACAACGCGTCATCATCTACATACAACTTAAATCTCGATATGCCATCCACACGAACTGTGCGATTTGCAGTCGAGGCAATTTCAGGCAAGACCGTCACACTGAAGTTCGGAGTTTCTGCAATGGTGGAATCCATCGCTGTAAACACAGAGAATGTTTTTGTCTCAGCGGAAATTAGCAGATAGGCCCACGTGGAATCATTCCCAGCACAACGTGGATCTGTAGATTTGTTATTACATTGAAGAGGCTTTGCACCATCCAGAACATCACTTCCGTCTGCATTCAAGAATCCATAGAGAGCATTATTGAGCGGGACAAATTTTTTGCCTGTGAAATCCACCTTGTACAATCTTACCGTCTGCGGAGTTGCACGCATCGCCACCATTTCCTCACGACTTATTTTCATCTGTACGCGCGGAAGAGCAGACGAGTTTGCAAACGTCATTGACGGCAAGACTTCTACAATCGGGCCCTTGAGAGCTAGGTTGTTGAATACTTCAAACGAATAATCCTTCGCATCTACAGTACGAACAGTGATGTTTTTGACCGTATCTACAGAATTCTTCGGGAATGTGACACTAACTTCCTCGAACAGGGACTTGACCGTCTTATAATCAGACGAATCTACTAAACTACCTATCACCATATCGAACTTGCTAAAGTTGGACATTGTACGATCATCATCGCCCCACAGAAGCATAAGTTGCGTATTTCCTTGCAACCTGTTCACGTCGAACCAGCCCAAACGATACCAACCGCTCGAATCGGCCTTCAAGGAATCCCTCCATACTGAATCAAGCATGTTTTTGGGATACGCATAGAAAGCATCCCCATTCAAATATGCAAGTCGGTAATTTATTCCGCTATCTAGATAAGCCCTAACCTCAACAAATTCCTTCGGGCGTTTAACAGTAATTGAGTCCACATTTCTAAACTTCACCAGCATATTCACAGAATCGGGGAAAAGCCTATCAAGCAACAAATGCGAATGCTTACTAGAATCCAAATGCATCAGTTCAGCACTATTCACCACAACATCATTCACCCAAACATCATCGTTACGATAAATCTGATTTCGTGTCAGAGTATCAACATTAGGACGCACAGGCGATTTGGCTTGAGGATCCTTCGACATGCGGTAGAACGTGTCCACCATCAACGAATCTGCCTTGATATAGAGTATTTCAGCATTGTTCGACAAACTAAACACTGATTCAGGGACTTTAATATTACTCAAATCCAACTTAAGCGATTCAACCTTGGCATGCACACTGCCACCAACAAGTTCACTATTTATTTTTACCGCGGTATCAAGCCGAATGTAATATTGATTCGTTACATTATCGTAATCATCCGAAGAAGGCTTGACAGTAAAAGCAGCATCGTTCTTGCCAATTTCAGATGCCATGACAACATTCATATACAGATAATCTTGCGGAGAATTAAAGACACGGCTTGCTGCATTCTCGATATTGTTTATAATAGAATCATGAGTAACTAAGGACAACCAAGTCGAATCCGTATAGTCGCCATAGTAATAATGGGCTCGTGAACCAAGATTATAATACTTGTAACAAAGAGACATTCCATTATTCACAAAATTCCAGTCCTGTCCGCTATCCTTACATACCGAGTCCTTGACAAGTTCGGTTACACTTTTCGCAGCTGGATAAGCAATCGTGTCACGATGCCTTACAGAACTCCAGCGGGTATTGCGACCTACAAAGAATTCCACATTCGTATTAGCAGCAAAATACGGAGTATGCTTGACCGTATCAGAAATTCCCGAATACTTTATCTCACAAAAACCTGGTATTCCCATTGCCGCAAGGATATTTGTAGAATCAGAATTGCATTGGTCAGAAGGCTCATAAGGAGCTAAATCACCCAATACTTTCGCCTCAAAAAAATCGTCCTTACTACTTGGAGTATAGAAGCGTAAGTCAAAGCGTGCGGCCTGCGAATAAGCTGAGTCCTCATCCGCAAACAAAAATGTGTTCAATCCGCCCTCAAGATAGCTCGACGGGAAATAATGCAGCCTTTGCGTTTCAAACGGAGTCAACAGGCCGTATGTTTTATCGAATTTCCACTCATTTCCGTCATGATACGACCCCATGCCAACAAGGAAAGCATCGTTTTTCACCCTTCTTAAACTATCCAATGCAGCCCAATAGCCACTACCATCATTACCGAATACAGTCATATTCGTGTGATCAAAGCGAACTGTTCGATTTACAAGGTTGTCCATACCGAAGGCAGCATTCCAATAAGCCGTATCAGGGATTGTATAAGTCACATTAAATTCAAGTTTTGTATAAGCATAATGATCACCTCCTGTTCGATTTATCACAAAATTATCCGTATAATACTTTCCATTTGCACCAGGATTGATTTCTATCTTAAACAAATTCGCATTCATGTCATAGTTAGAATCGCCATTCACGCATACGGAATCCAACGTCGAATCGCTCCTGCAACCCGGTTCAACGACATCAAACGAATACCTAGGTCCGCAATCATGTCCATAACTTTCATGTGGACTAGGGAATTTAATTTCAGTCGTTCTAATCTTGTCAAGAGTCCATACTTGATACTCGCTTTGCTTTATGGGATCATAGCTTATCTCATCAAGAGGCGATTTGTTATATGCAGAAAATTCATCCAAAAATTTTTGCCACCCAGAAAGCGTGAATACCGTTATGTCATAGGCATTCTCATCATATTTTTTGAAATCATATCCATAATAACCAATAGCGTCATTCGCCTTCTTGGACTCAGTCAGGGTAATGCTCTTTGTCATCGAATTAAAATGAAGCGTATCTACGAAAATTCGTTCATGCTGCTTCACACCTTCTTGTTTACAATCCGTAAAAGGATAATAATCACCACAATCAATATAGAACGTATTGTAGCGCAAATAGCGAACCGCAACAAGATCCAATTCCTTCCTATGCCTCTTGATGGCGAGGCTAAAACGTTTCGGGTCATAACCGATTATCTCCTGAGACCCAGAAATCTGCCCAGTCAAGGGGATTTCACCATTTCGCAGGGAGTCCGGCAATTTCCATCCGGTAAGATTGGCCTTTACAAGATAATCGGCAACAGGTTCATAACGATAAGCACCGACCCTGCTATCGTATAAGGCTTCTGAAACGTGGATAGAAGGGACCGTGACATGCTCATTTTTCGGATTATCTGGAGTCATATCTACCATCGTTTCGGCATGCTTAACCTTGAACACAGCCTCAGCTGTCGTGGAATTTTCACCATCCATTGAATTGGCCACAATCAAAAGCTTGTATTCACCTATTTCCAGTTTAACATGTCCCTGGCCATCCTTCCCATTCCAACTAACCTGGTAAGCGGTATCACTAGAATTAGCACGTCTTTCCGTCGTCGAAATATCCTGCAATTCAAACGTATCCAAATCGTTTACCACATAGATACCGACATATGCATCCCTATTCTTGATTCCGTACTTAGCAACCATCGTTCTAAGCCATAGAACCCTTTTTTCACATGCGTTCTCATCGGTCGTATCCAACTTGCACACTTTAGTCGAATCATTTTTCAATAACACAAAATCAGGCAATGTATCCGCAAGCGAAATTCTCAAAGAATCCGGCACAATCTCAACGGAAGCCGTATCAAGGAACACATGCGGATTAGAAGCGACATTTTCCGTCACCTCCGCATAAATCGTCATCTTACCCGAAGCGGGATATTTCCCCGTCTCGGTCGTGCCAGTCCAGGCAAAAGTCAACCCATAGGCACGCGGATTCACAGTCCATCCCATAACCAAGGGATTGAGAGAATCGCTACCGATTTGACCGTCAGCAATCCAGTAGAAGCCGTCATCACCACTGCTTCCGAAATAGACCTTCATTTTCGGCAAAGTCGAATCACCATAAAGGACCGTTCTAGATACGCGGAACGCTTCCGTAGCAGTCATCACCACATGTCCGGAATCCCCAAACAAGAACATCTCGTGGCTAATTTTTGAAGGAGGAATCCATTCAGGGAAATCTTCCAAATAGGAATTTATGGTTGCCGAGAACAGCCCCATGTCAAAGGCCACGGACCGTGATTCACAACCGCTGTAACTGCAAACATCCCCAAAACCAGAAGAATCATAGGAAACCTTCAAGGTGTCACCTGCAACAAGCCCCTTCCATTTCAAATGATACTGACCATCCAGTTCATAGAACCATACGGCAGAAGAGTCGGACGAAGTATCGGCGGGAACCCCATAATATGGGTTGCACCACGCTCTTGAGACAGACTCATCAAACATGCCGACATGCATAGAATCTTCAGCATAAACTCGTAGGAAATAGCTACCGTTAAACTTTCCAGACTGATATAACGACAATCTAAGGGTATCCGTCCCTATATGCATGGCGGTATCGGGTTTTGACGAAAAACGCCAATTAGGATTATCACCAAACAGGTCGTCCCGACTATCCCCAAGCAAAATCAACGTTGTATCTGTTTTCCACAGGTTATCAGGACCATCAATACAATTTTCTCCAGCACACACTCCAAGTTCTATGGCAAACATACCTTCCAGATATTTATTTTCACCAATCTTGCGGTCAAGATAGCCCAGCACGGCATCATTGCTCTGCGAAACCTTGGAAACATTTCGATGCGAACTGTTCTGCAATGCGGAAACGACAAAAATATTGGATGTTTTCCACTCAAGGGCGCCGTCTGTGCCCAAGGAATCAATATTGGCATACCGCAGCCTGTAAATGGTATTTAAAGAGTCCTCAAGTTTCACCGGCGGAGCCACACCTGTAATGGCAATCAACGATGTATATACAGCAGAATCACGCGGTGACGATATTACCGGAGTTCGTTCACCGATGAAAAATAAATCTGTTTTCACGGAAGCATTACCCGCAGCATCAATACACACGGCCTCAAGAGAACACTTACCACGCATATCGCCAATAGAATCCAGATTGAACGTGACCGAATCGTTCTTCAGAGTCTTGTTCGATACTTTTTTCCACGATGTCGTTCTTCCAGAGCCACTCACCTGATAATAGCAGTTCATGCCAGTACGGTTGGAATTCACATCGTTATGTTCATCCACGACAATTTTTGCCGAGTAACTATTGTCAGAATCTGGATAAATCAATTTGGTACTTACAAGACTTTCGATGTAAGGAGCAGTCTTGTCGACACGGAGTTTTTTTGGTAGCCTGTAAAGCGAATCGTTCTTTGCGGCATCACGCACAAGGGCGCGTATTTCGTAGTCACCATCTTCAAGACGCATACCTGCCATCTCGGTCCACGACGTATCTGCAATATCGCCAGCCGTCACATGGACGGAATCTCCCGCATGGTCAACCTTCGTTGGATCTCCATCATGAACAAATTGCCAAGCTATCGTCACGAGTTCCGAATCGCGGCCATCCAGCGAATCACGCACAACATACGATATTTTCAGCAGGCTATCATATGAAGCGTAGGCAAATGACGAATTTCGCGCTGGCTTCTTGTCCTGCAATTGCGGATAAAGGCTCCCCGATGAAGAGGCAGTCTTGAGTCGCGGATTGAGCAGTTCCGGATGTTTCGTATCAACGAAGAACGTATCATACGTCACGAAAACATTTAGGGAATCATTCGAATCAGGCCATAACGATTCGGGAACATTTCCCGGACTTCCGGCAATGACATCAACAAGATTATTCATTTTCATGTAAGTATTTTTATCAGGCACGGCGTTGTCCACCGCATAGGTCCTGATTCTATAATAGCCGTCATTGTCCCTGACAGAATTACGCACCGCATCGTTCCACTGAATTGCAAACTCCGGAGTACATACATCATACAGGGCTGGAAAATCTGCCACTCGCGAATAGTTCGAATTTCTAGAATTGCCATTCGCCTTTTCCAGGGAAATGCGCATGGCCCGAATATCGGGACTGTTCGCCGAATCTGCCCATGCAAAACGGGCCACGAACGACATGCTGTCAGGATTTACCATCTCCCCCTCAGCCACAATATTGAATATGGGTGCAGTCGTATCCACACTGAACGACACATTGTAAGTATTTGACGAATCTTTACTGGCCGTATCGGAAACCATGTTGCGGATATCCACCACGAATGCCCAGTGATATTTGCCTTCGGCAGGATGACCTTCATCCCATTTCGATGTAAAATATGCCGTGGACAAATCCTGAAGGCTCCCCGTAGAATCGCGAGTTGTGTCAACGTACGATTCGTACACCATTGACATTTCTTTCGAAGAACCGGGCGCAACATTTGTATCGCCAGATTCCAGCACTATACTGTCCTTTGCTCCCATGACCCTAAATCCTTGGTATCCGAGAGCACTTGCATAGGCCTTGAAATCCTTTATCTTGTTCAGCACCATGTTATGCTTCGGCCATACAGGATCAAGCATATTTGCAGTAGCCTTAAAAAGGTAATAGAATCGTTGCGTATTGGAAAGGCCAATCTTGTTCACCGTCGAAATCGTGACTGTATTTTGATTGTCTTTCTGGATAGCCAGCAAATTGTTGTAACCGTATTCACCTGGGACAAAATCAAACTGGCCATTTTTCTTGACGGGGTGGGGAACCGTCCGCTCTTTCAAGCAAAGAGAATCTTTCCCCTTGCTATCGGGAACATACACCGAATCCATTATGTTTTTCCAGGCACCACCACCACTCCGTGTGTACACAATACATACGTCATTCGCATCAGGATCTTTCGTTATATCGCACTCCCAAGCAATCTCTTCCTGATAGTTAAAATTCATGCGAATTTGACGTAACCTGTGCGGCATCAAATCATCCACAATAAAGGAGTACTTTTCAATCCAATTATCAACCGTAATTGCAGGCACGTTGTAACGCTCCACATGACGGATGGGGACAATCGTATCGTCAGGCGCTCCGTCCGATTTCAAACCAGGAACTTTTTCCCAACGGTCCACCTTTACCCCCATCTTGGACCAGTCAGATTCCGATTTGAAGCGGAGAGGCGTCGTTAAGCTCGAAAGAGGCAAATTCTTTTGTGTTGAATTCAAGTCATTTGCCGACTTGAAAAGACCTATAGCACAGTTTACACCATTTTTTGAACCAATGTAATAGCAGTTACGATTCAAGGAAGAAGCATTACGTGCAGAATCAGTCATTTCCTGCAGCGCGTCCAACGTCGCCACATCGTTCAACGCCAGATTCACGAAAGGCCTCTCGTAGAGAAAATCTTCCATAAGATAAGGAGTCCAACTCGTATCACCATCTTTTATACGGGAATAAGAACTTTCTTCTTCAGAGAACCATGTTTCCTGAAATTCTTTTTTCAATGGCAATTGGTGCGACTTGCCCAAATCTTTGAATCCACCAATTCCATCTTTAAAAGTATAAACCCCTGTAGCAGTTAAAGCCAATAATCCGGATGATGCAATCGCAATCTCTCCAGCAGTCTTCACCGCTGGGCCACCCCAAATTTCCGCAGCAATACCGAACACCTCACAGGCAACAACTGTTATTTTCATTGTTGCCAAGAAAGGAGTTACCCAATCATCTTGACGCTTAGTATATTCCGCAGCGAAAAAATCAGAACGTTTGACATCTACCATTGGTGAATTTAACGATTCCGTACTATCCGCCATCCCAGAAGAAACAGATACCAACGAAGTTCCTTTTTCCCATACATTTATATTCCCTACCATACCCATCAAAAAACCGCAAAAGGCGTTATTGAAAGGAATAGTTTCCCAATCAAAATGGGTAAAAAAGTTTCCTATTGCAGAAACGTAGCTGTTCGGGAAGACCCATCCAATAGCAACACTTGCTGGATAATCATCTTCCAAATCCGTAAAAGTCATACTCTCTCGCCCACCAAGCAACCTAAACATCGGAAGAGAATCGTGCGGTGAAATACTTTTTAATTTGCTCACGTGATCACTTTGTCCATATCGAGACGGATTTAAATACGCAACCAAAGGGTCTTCGTCTCTGTAATGCTGCAAATCCTCTTTCCAATATTCTAAATAGCCCCAAACCGCAGGAGACATATTTGCAGCAATGAAAGCCATACCTGCATAGCCGTATGCAGCATACTTCATAAAACCATTTTCCCAAGGAATCATCGCTAAACCAAATGCAACTCCAGCATTCCAAATAGCTCCCGAAACTATATTTTGCGCAACGGTAAAATGATCCCACATTCTCAATTGAGCATTCAATGCCCCTGTTCCCTCATGAGGAGAATCAAGCGTAATAACTTTATCTACATCACCATAGTAATAATCGCTATTCTGAATCCATTCGCGCGAAGCAATGCCGCCCATCGAATGACCGACAAGAATATAACGGGAAGGAATCTGTCTGTATAGATCTGGATGACGACGTATAGAATCAAGAGCAACCTGACCAAAATCCTTTCGTCCAGTACTTGCATTATCAAAAACAGCCCTTACTTCCTGAGATTCTTCAACAAGGGATCTTCTGTGCCCACAGCCATCCCATTTTCTATCACCTAATTCGCGAGCATTATTTACGGAACTATTTGCCGGATTAACGAACGCACGCCAAGAATAAATGTAAGGAAAACCTTGACTACGTCGATAATCTGAAAAAGGGTTAAGAGAATCATAACTCGTTGTATCTTCAAAAACCAGCGATTCCAGCCAACTCGTTAAGCGATCTTTATCATGATAATACCCAATATTTGCACCTTTATCACTTGTCGTCAAATACTTATTTTCTTTAACAGCTTCGAGAGTTTCACTAGAGCAGTTCTCAATACCCTTATCTGAACCGTAGGCTCCATGAACCATAAGTATATTATAATTTTCAACCGATTCCATCGGTTTAGGAACAGACCAGGATTCACAAACTATCGTTAGCATCCACAATAAAATCAAATGTCTACGCATTACTCTTACTCCAAATTCACAACAACTTCATCATTTTCATAAAATGTCAAACCACCACGCCATATCACACCAGAACAAACTACTTTGCCATCAATAAGACTACATAAATTAGCGTTAGGTTGCAAAATATTTCCCCAGAAATCACCAACACTAAATTTTATTGGAACATCAATAGTATCAACGCCATTTCGCAAAAGAACAGCTTCAAAAGGAAGCTCTCCGGGCATAAAGCAATACACATCATCGCCCCATGCTCTCACGTCGTCACATTTTTCAGTCCATTTCAGGTTTTCATCCAACCTTTTATACACAAGAGTCTTCGAAATTGTATCCAAAATCGCATATTGGCATGAATCTCCACCACGAGTCAGCTTATTACCTTGCGCATAAATTTTTCCATCAAGCCATGTTCTAAGTTTTCTCACATTAAAGCCTACGGAACATCCGTCTTTATTCTCCTTAACATTCACCTTATATGGTTTTTTTCCTATCTTCCAAAAGGAATACACATTCCCCATGTCGTTTGTCAAATGATTTACGTTTCCACCCCATATTACAGAATCACTCAGCTGGCCCAATCCATAGTTGAAATTTTCCTCCATACCGTTGTCCAGTGAATCAATAAACACCGGCCCATCTAACTGCACTCGATAATTGTAAATAAAGACAGCCTGATTTCCTTTACCACTTCCAACCTGGTCACCATCTTCATCAGTTCTTTCATACCAATTCCGTGCATTATACGCAATCACCAAAGAGTCATCAATAAAACCGACAATAGATTTTTCAGTTCTATGTTCAGCCCACTCAAAATGGGTACCCTCATCAAACCAGCTAGAGCACCCCCACATGCTTACGCAAGCAAGCACAAAACACAAGGCACAAAGGCGCCTTGCATACATTTTACTTACAATCCAAAATTTCATAGGAGAATCCTCCAGATTCCTAATCCTAAATTTTTTTGCAAATTAAAAATCTATTCGCTGAGTGTCAACAATTTGTATGCAATTTATAACAACAAACTACCAACAATTATTAACAGATGGCTATTTTTTGAAAAAAAAGCGTTTGTTCTAAATTTGTTTACAAATTATATTTTTGTTACGCCAGATTAAATTCATTTTTAAAATACAGGATAATCCCTGACGCATCTGACAGAAAAAAGCTCCGTTTTATTGATTGCTTCAAATCTTCCACGAAAACATACATCATCATAAACATACGCAAGTTGTTCATTATATTCATCTACAGTCCACAACACGGCGCACTCTCCCAATTTATGGAACCCCTCTCCATAACCACTAGGTTTTAAATTGAAGCCATATTCATCCGTCCCCTTTAAGCTATCCGGCCACCCATCTACAGATCTTAAAAGAGCTTCAATCTCTCTTATACTTGATTTAGGATGTCGAGCCAATAAAAAATACCAAAGTTTTTCTCGGTAATCACTCTCTGTTGGCATGCGCCAACCTTCAGGACAAATTCCACGTACATTCGAACCCAAATTGTACAATCTTGCGCCACCCTCCACACGTGCAGTATCGCCAATAGCAACACTCCACCAATACAAGCGACCATAGCGCTCGCAATTTACCGGATTTTCATCATAGCACGCACTATTTATCTCACGTGAAGAGATAAATGGCCTATTATCGCACTCAATTATATCACCTCTACCATCTGTACAAAGTTCATGAAATACGTAATAATTCAGATTTTCCGCCATCCATTCAAGGCCATTTATAACTGTGGTCTTATATGTATGGCCGTCTCTAGCATCATATAGAGTCCCAAATATTGGTTCATAATCAGGTACAGCTTCTGCCGATGCAGAAGAACCCTTTTCTTCGCTGCAACTACAAAGGAGCAGAGCTATAGCAAAACTGAAAACATGTTTTATCATAAAGTCCTCATACAAAAAGTACAAAGAAAACTTCATCTCGCGCTACCGGTACTCGTCAATTGCTTTTTCCAAATAATGCCCAGAAACAAATCCGCCAGTAATACCGACAACAAACGAAGCGGCCGAGCCAATGAAGAGGTATTTGTTATAAGGATTTTCAGTCACAAATCCACCCACAAGCATCATTCCACTAGCCCCTGCAAAAAGATATGCAAACGCCCTAACCCAATTAGACGCCTTAGCATAAGGTCTAGAATATTCGTTCGCGAGCAAATATCGCCTCATCTCGGACAAATCGTTCACGACTTTTCCATCTAGATAAAACTCCGTACCTATCAGCAAATCATCGTAGTATATCATATGATGTTCACTGGACACATCTTCTACATTTTCTTCCGCCAGCACATCTTCTTGTTCAGCAGGTAACACCTGTGCAAACAAACCACAGGGAATCAGCAACGCCAATACAATCGCTTTAAATAGGTTTCTCATCGGCAATTAATTCCATTATCGATAATCATCAATTGCAATATGCAATTCTGTCACCGACGTGATACCTAGAGCCAATCCTGCAGCAAACGATACACCCCAAGAAATCCCAATAGCTTTAGATCCCGTGGCAAGAAAAAGAGGACACGCAACAGCTGTATACAAAAGACTCCCTACCCCCAAAAACCACGTTACACGAGAAGCCCAATAATTTCCACGCGATTCCGGGTTCGCCTTTAAATATGGATAAAGCTTATCCACATCAACCTTTTCATAATCCAGTTTATATTCCCACTTCAAAAGCCCCACTTCACGATACAACATCTTGTGGCAAAGCATCGGATCTTTTTCAAAACAAGTATTACCATTGACATCATATCCATTAACAGCATCTACCTCAATACTATCTTGAAGTTCGCTTTTTAACGTGTCAGGTAACACCTGCGCAAATAACGCGCAAGGAATCAAAAACGCAAGGGCAATCGCTTTAAGCAGGTTATTCATACACTAGAAAATATTGTACTGAACAGAAAGACCGAAACCACCGACAAACAGAGTTTCGTTATTGTTGCCATTCCAACTACGGGTCTTGCCATAACGCCAATGAACCATGTTGTAGTTCGCCGTCACGCCAACAAGCAAGTTGTCCATTACATAATAACCCAAACGGAATCCGTATTTCGGGTATAAACGTTCCTGGTCAATAAATTTTTCGCCGACCTTTTCTTCCATGTAATCCGAAAAATTCGAATAGGTCAGCAAGTACGAAAGACCGCCAAACGCTTCAACATAAACATTATGAATCTTGACAGACCAAGAAACCAAATGGATATCGAGCATATACAGCGATACACTCTCGTCGCCATCGTCGTACGAATACCCCGCACGCGTGAGTCCAAAGGACATCTTGTAGTCCACCATATTTTCCGGTTCGTCAAAAACACCAACGCCAAGGGTATAGCCCACAATACCGGCCGGGCGGTATACGTTATTTTTGCACTGCAGTCTGGAATCACCCAAATTACCAAAAGCAAAAAAGGCATTCGCATATGTCGCAACAAGGAACAGGCAAAGGATTAGTACACGCATCTTGCCCCCTTCTGCTTTGAATAAATGGCTTCACGCCAATAATAAGGCATTGGACCATCAACAAACAATTGTTCTTCAGCACCACCTAAATAATTCATCACCGCATTGTGGGGACCATTCATACGGAAATTGACGTTCATCGTCCCATCCGCTTCTGGGCCCTGAGATTCAACATCCCATACGTAAACAGAATCATTATAGGGAGACTCTAGATTCACATCTTCTTTCGAATAAAGACGGGTATGAAAATGCAAGACACTGTCTACACACATCTCTGCGCACAAAAAATCTCTATCACCCATTCCTTCATAGTAATAGCACCCTTGAATATCTTCAAGTGATACCGCCTTATCGGGCGCCGTCGTAAATCCCTGATCCAAGAAAGAACACCCAGCCAAAAGCAACAGAGCCGTTGCAGCCAATAACATTTTCATAAAATGTCTCCTCGCACCCAAATCTAACAAATTAACATTCCCGCGTAAAGTAAAAAAATAGTCCCGCGAAATTATCGCAGGACTATTCAAATCGCGTTGTTTCCGGCTTATTGCACGTCACAACCGGCGCTCGGGTTGACCCAACCGTCTTCCGGAGGAGCCTCGCCCGCCTTCCAGCAATGGAGCGTATCGAGCACGTCGCCTTCCTTGAAAGTGGACCAGTCCGTCACCTTCTTGAAGTTGTTTTCTAGAGAGGTGTTGTATCGGCTCATGTAATGGTCAATCAAGTACTGCGGACATTCCACTTCTTCAATGTAGTAGGTCGGATTGTCTGCGGCCATGTACCAGTCGGCAAACCAGTGGCAACCGCGCAACAGGTTCGGGAGGCCGGCGTCGCCGAAGGCCGCGTCGCACATATCCTTGATGCAGGTCTGGTATGCGGCGAGAGTAGCGTCGTAACCGAGCTGGTTCTGGCATTCGGTCAGGAACCCGCCAAAGCCTGCGCCCCAGTTAAAGTCGCTGCCTTTTTTCACCTGAGTTGTAAGAGCGTCAAAGGCGCCCACGCCACCGCCCGGCACCATCAAGTCGAACTGACCTGCCGGAAGATTAGGATTGCCGCCAGCCACATCCATACCGATGTTAGAGGCCATCACAATCATGTGCTTGCCCTTGAGAGCCTTGTGGGTTTCCCTGGGCGGGTTGTTTTCCATCTCGTTCGCGAAGTGGCCATCGTACTGCAAGTGATAGCACTTGCCGCACTTGCTATCGGCAGTGCCTGCAACGTATGCATAGGCAAGAGTGTCGTTCACGGCAATCGGCGCCATGTCGGTGCAGGTGAACACGCCCTTTTCCTTTTCGTCACCGCAAGCGCTTCTGGTCCCGTTGTAACCGAACCAGGACTTCGTTACGTCACCCAAGGTAAAGGTGGGAACTTCGACATCGTGGATGTTGCAGTTACGCGCAGTGCCAAAGTCGGCAAGGAACGCCTCGTTGGAAGAAGTATCTGCACGGGTTTTATCGTTAGAGCTTTCCTTAAGCCAGGAACAATGCGGCTTACAGGCGTCCCAGTAGCGGGTATTCCAGCCACGTTTTGCCGTAGCGCTAATGTCCTTGGTGTATTCGGCCGGAGGCGCACCGTAAGATTCAAGAGTCGGGAACCCGTCGGGGCCCAGTTCCGGATCCGTATTCACGGAGCCGCTGCTTGCAACAGGGTCAGCGCCCGCACTCGACGTCGGATTCGTCGGATCAGTCGGGTTCGTGCCGCCCGCAGACGACGTCGGGTTCGTAGGATCGGTCGGATTCGTGCCGGCCGCGCTCGACGTCGGATTTTGCGTATTGCCAGGGTTCTGCGTGTTACCCGGATTGCTCGGGTCTGTCACTCCGCCCGAAGAATACGGATTGTCGACTACGCCCGTACCCGGGTCAACAGCCGAGTTCGGATCTGTAGCATTGTTCGAAGCGGCATCGTCACCGCAAGCGCAAATCATGGCAACCGCGCCTGCAGCAAGCATGGACTTAAACAGTTTACGTTTCATAAATCCTCGTTACGGGGCGACTAGTAAGACTTGGCCTTGTCAGCAGCTAGCTGATCCGGGTCGCAGTATTGTCCCTGTGCATCGGGAGTTCTGGAGCAGGCATCCGTGGTAATGAATTGTCCATCCCCTTTATAGTTGTCCCACTTGTCAGAGTAAAGGACATTGGTTTCAAGTTCCAGGCTGAGAGTCGTACGGTACTTATCCACCAAATACTGGGGGCATTCCACTTCTTCCCAAACAAAGGAAGGATTGTCCGCGGCCTCGAAGAATGTGGCAAGCCACTTGCAACCACGATTCAGGTGAGGCCATACAGTGGAGTCAAATACGGCCTCGCACTTTTCAATCACACATTCCTGGTATTGTTCCTTGGTCACTTGCCAGTAACCCAGTTTCTGCATGCAATAGCTCAAGACACCACCATTGTTGCTACCGAGGTCTTCCGGAGACTTGCCAATCTGCGTAGAGAGTGCGTTAAAGATACCAACACCACCACCAGGAACAAGCAGGTCGAACTGGGTGCTACTAGCATCAACATCATGACCGATATTGGAAGCCATGACGATCATATGCTTGCCCTTAAGTGCTAAGTGCGTGTCCTTTACATCCGGGCCACCATTTCCCATATTGCTGGTGCTGCCATCATACTGCAAGTGATAGCACTTACCGCAACCCTGGTTGCTGGGGCCAGCCACAAAGCCATAGGACAAAGTATCGTTCACCTTAATGGGAGCCATATCGGTACAAGTGAAGGAACCGCCAGCGCCAACTTCACAGGAGCTGGGCACACCTTCCATGCCCCACCAATAACGCTCCAGGCCCTTGCTCAATGTGAACGTGGGAATTTCAACGTCATGGATGTTGCAGTTCCTTACCGTGTAACCCGCAGCTGCATACGCGGCCTGACTGGAGGTATCCACATTATCCATCCAACTGCAGTGGGGCTTGCAGGAATCCCAATAGCGAGAGTTCCATCCCTTTTGGGTCGTGCCTGCCGCCAGGAGGTTCTTATAAGATGCAACAGGATACTTCTTGATGTCTTCTTCGGGGTTGCCGCTCGGCTTGACAGGTTCCACGCTGCTGGAGCTGGTTTCTACAGGTTCGGTGCCTGCGCTAGAAGTCGGGTCGGTCGGATCCGTCGGATTCGTGCCACCAGCAGAAGATGTCGGGTCCGTCGGGTTTGTGGCGCCCGCGCTAGAAGTCGGGTTCGTCGGATCGGTCGGGTCCGTGACGCCTGCAGAAGATGTCGGGTTTGTCGGATCGGTCGTCACAGACGAAGAACTAAACTTTTCGATGACGCCCGTTTGCGGGTCAACAGTTGCATTTGCCGAGCACATAGTAAGGTCGGCCAAATTGACATTCTGCGCAAGAGGAGCGCCGTTCAAATCCATCACGATACCGGCATCAAAGTAGCCAATTGCATTGCCGGCAAGATCGGTCACGTTACCGTCGGCATAAATGACCCAGTTGTTCAAAAGCCATGCATCGGCAGTTACGACAGCCTTCGCGCAGCCGTTATCGGCAATCGGAGTTGCAGGATTGCTCGAAGCGGAATCGTCGCCGCAAGCGCAAATCATGGCGACCGCACCGGCCGCAATCATGGACTTGAATAATTTACGTTTCATACATCCTCTTATTGTTTTTCAATTCTAAAAATAAATTCTGTTGCCCGATTTTCAAAGCAAAATCAAGTTACTAAATCATTATATGTTCCCTAAATGTACACAAAGAGCAAACCTGTGAGAAATACATCACAAAAAAAGGCCGCACTTGCGTGCAAGCCTTTTAAATTCTCTTGTTGTGGGAGGATTAGTCGCGGAACTTCACCTGCTTGGTGCCCTTCACGACTTCACCGATCTGCACCCACTTTTCGCCCTTGGCTTCGAGGTGAGCGGTGACTTCGGCTTTGTCCTTCGGGTCGATGAAGATGAGCATGCCCATACCCATGTTGAAGGTAGAGTACATTTCGTCCTTTTCGACAGAACCGGCCTGCTGGATGAGCTTGAAGATCATCGGAGGATCCCACGTGGTGCGGTCGATAATCACGTCGACATCGTCCGGCAAGATACGCGGAATGTTGCCCTGGTAGCCCGAACCCGTGATGTGGGCGAGGCCCTGAATGATCTTCTTGTTGCAAAGATCGATGAGGCTCGGATAGTAGCTGCGGTGCGGCACGGCGAGAGCTTCGCCAATGGACTTGTCCATGCCATCGACCATGGTGTCGACCTTGTAGCCGGCCACGTCGAAGAGCACCTTGCGAGCCAAGGAATAACCGTTTGTATGTAAACCGGTAGACGGGAGACCGAGAATGATGGTACCCGGCTTGATCTTCTTACCGTCAATGATGTTTTCGCGTTCCACGACACCCACGATGGTACCGGAAATATCGTAGTCACCCGGACCATAGAAGCCCGGCATTTCAGCAGTTTCACCACCGATCAGCACGAGATCGTTTTCGCGGCAGGCCTTGGCCATACCGGCAACGAGCTTGTCCATGACACCCGGTTCCAGGCGGCCCGTAGCCACGTAGTCCAGGAAGAACAGCGGACGTGCACCCTGCACCAGAATGTCGTCGCAGCAGTGGTTCACGATGTCTTGACCCGGGAGTTCGTGCGTGCCCATTTCAATGTCGACCTTGAGCTTGGTGCCCACGCCATCAACGGAACTCACGAGGACGGGGTCCTTCATGCCGAGATGGTTCAGCGTGAACAGGCCACCGAAGTTGCCCACGTCACCGAGAACGCCCTGGTTGAATGTAGTACGTACGGATTTCTTGACACCGACCATTGCTTCGTCGGCACGTGCCAAGGACACTCCTGCGTCTGCGTAATTCATCTTTTATCCTTTTGCCCAAGTCTTGGGCACGTGTTTAGCCCTTAGTGGGCATTTTGTTTTTCATCAATATTTCTGAGCGCATCCAGAATCAGGCTCGTGGTATCGGACATCTGGTTGATGTTCACGATATCGGGCATCAAGTGCGTATCGAGCTTGAAGAGCGTTTCGTCGCCCCAAGACAACATCTTTTCAAGAGCGTCTGGGCCTGCCAGTTTGCCGCACTTGGCACAGCAGATTCGGCCGTCCTGGAATGCGATAAAGCCTTTTTCGCCATTGCATTCGAACATGACCGTTCCAGTGACGCGGCTCTTTTCCATGGTCTGCGCAAAATCGATAAAGGGAAGCACCTTTGCAGAGGCCAAGAGCGAAAGCCTTTCGAATTCATCGAACGCCTTGTTCTTTGCACGCAGGCGGTCGGCGACCACCTTGTAAAGGTACACCATGATATTCGGGTTCTTGTCCAGGAACTTCACGAATTCGTCGCGCGGAATGTGGAGCACCGTGGCACCATCTTCGCTCGCGATAACCGTATTGCTCGTGGGTTCGTTACAAATGATGGACATTTCACCAAAGCACGCACCCGCATCGAGCAGGGCAAGCGTATTGTAATGGCCATCGGCCAGAATCTGACCGCAAATAAAAGCTCGGCCACTCTGCAACACGCAGAACGAATCCCCGACAGAACCACCGTTGATAATGATTTCCCCCGGCTCGTACTCGCGGATCTGCGCATTCAAAAGCAAATAGTCTGCACAGTCCCTGGGCACCTGCTGCAAAAAGGGTGTCCCAAGTTCATAGTTGGCTGCAATCCAGTCACCAATACCAGTATGAGTCTTCATGCCTTAAAAGATAAAAATATTGTGGTACCAGTCAAAACCCTTTCGGGTAGAATCGGCCCCATTTGTTGAGTTTTGTATACATAGACGCAAATTCGTAAGAATTTCGGCCGGGTATGCCACTGCGGATTCGAAAAAATCGTTCCCGCCACCGGCTCCCTTGATCGCGTCGTTCTGGTAAACGCGCTTTTCCTTGAACGCCTTGATAAACTTGACGCGGGGTTCGGCCATCAGCAAGTCCTCCACTGTCGCGAACATTCCCGGATTCACCCACACGTCGGCGCTGTCTGCCACCTGCAAGATTTCTTCGAGACTGAACTGCAAATCCTGATTCGTGTCCGCGGCCCACAAATAGCAACCGCCCGCATCCTTGATGAGGCGCGCGGTAAAGCTGTTGCCGCCCGGCGCATGCCATACGCCGCCGTAGCTCATGCCTACAAGAACGCGAGGACACGCCCAATTGTCATCCCGGGCTTGGTCCAGGATTTCCTTTATCGCAGCCTGCATATACGCATTCTTACTTTGTTCAAAAATCGAATCCGCAAGCGCCTCGACACCGAACAGACGCCCGAACAGCTTGATCCACTCGGCCTTCGCGAGCGGGCTCCGTTCCTGCCATTCCGACGTAAGCATCAGCGAAAGCCCGATGGCGCCAATGCGCTCGTAGTCGTCCATGCCGCCGCCAGTCGCAAAGTCGAACACCAGGTCCGGCTTTGTCGCCACCAGCTTTTCGAGCGAAAGCGTCGGCCCGTTACCGACCTCGGCCACTTCGCCCGCGGCGACGCGCGCATACAAAACGCTATCGACCAGGTAGCGCCCCTCGCCCACCGCCACAATGCGGTCGCGCAGCCCGAGGCGCAGCATGTAACCCACCTGCGACGACGAAAGCGCCACCACGCGTTTAAGCGGCTCGCCCAGCTTAAATCGCTTGATTAGGGTATCGCGGCCCACAATCGAGCGGATTTCGGCAAAATCCTCGCCGCAAAGCTTGCCGATTTTAAGGTTTTCGCTAAATTCCAGCGACGGAAGTTCACCGCAATCGGCCGTTTTCTTGTCGCCTTCGGCCTCGTTTTTGCAGCCCGACAGCCCAAAGGCCGAAAAAGCCATAAAAAGCCCGAAGGTGGCGCTTACGACCATTTTTCCACAAATATTCAACATTTTTAGTCCTAAAAAAGTGCGTAAATCGTTGATTTTTAACGTCTTATGAAAATTTCTAATGCAATTTTCGTAAACATAATGTATTTTATAGCCTAGATATTAGCAATGGAATCTTTTATGAAAACAAAGATAGCCTCTTTTTTGAGCATTGTTGCTCTCAGCTTGCTCACCCTCGCAACCGGCTCCTTTGCCGAAGAAGAAGAAGGGTTTTACGAAAAGGACCACGTCCGTGGGTTCATTTCTGTTGGCGCCGACTACCGCGGCATGCGCAAGGAATTCCAGCGCTATGTGAACAACATGGCCTTCCAGAACTTCGGTCACCGCGTCAAGTACGCTGTCCCCGATAGTACAGGCGAAGTCTCCGATACCATCCAGACGACTTCGTACGGTGAACTCAACTACAAAAAGTTCGATGACTGGTACTTAGGCCTGCACGTAAACGTGGGTGCCCAGTACAAGCAGTTCATGACCTGGATCGACTTCAACTTCATGCCGTCCCAGGTGTCTGAACGCAAGGCCGACTGGTATGTCGCAGACTATCCTGCAGTTGACCTGCCTCAAGGCTCTTACGCCGTAACCGACGATGTTTTCCCGCTGTATGACGTGGAATGGTTCGCCTACGGCGCCGACTGGATGTTTGCATGGAAGCTCTTCGGCGAAAACGCCCCGATCAACCTGATTCCGGCAATCGGCTTCGGTTTCAACCTGATCAACTTCCACTTCGCTTCTCACTTTGACCATTACGAAAAGGACAACGAAGACCACGTGGAAACCGTCCGCGACCGTTTCTACAGCACCTTCGCTACGACAATCAACTCCGAACTTGAACTCCGCATTGAACTCGGTCGTTTGGCTCTGGGCGGCTACATCGGTTACCGCTTCATCCGTTACAACGATATCGATGTTGAAGGTTTCACCATTCAGTACGGCGCAGTCCAAAACGGCACCGACAACGTCGGCGACACGTACTTCCTGGGCGTCCGCCTGACTTGGTACTTCTTGAGCCAGTGGGAAAAGAAGCAAGCAGATAAATTGTAATCAAAGATTCTGACTAAAAAAGCTCGGCTAAGCCGGGCTTTTTTTGTTAATTAAGGCGGCGAGGCGCGTGAGGATCGCGCCCCACCGCCACCTTCGGTCGAGGATTACGCCCTTTGCTGAACGCGTGTTCGCGCTGAAAGAAAAACCCGCGGGGTGCATCGCCGTTCGGATTGGAATCCAATATTTTTTCCATGGCCACGTAGTGGGCACAAGAGCGCTTTAGGCACGAATCCGTTTTCCAGCGGACCATGTATTTCGCCTTCGGGTAAATGAATTCCCAACCCAGCACAAGCGTAGGAACCCCAAGCATTCGCAACCTGTCGGGGAGCGGCGCATACTCGCCCTGCGTGCTTAAAAGCACCACGGCATCAAGACGCCGGTACATGGCAAACAGTAAAGCGTCTTCCATGAGCAACATGTTCGGACCCACGTAGCCGGTCTCTGCAGGGTTATTAAAATGCACGCTGTAACCGGCATCCATCAGTTTCTGTTCCAACCTGAACACGCCCTCGTGGTCGCGTGCAAACACATGCGGATCGCGGTACGGGTGGTAATAGTGCGACTCCATTTGCAAATCGCGATACTTGCCTCCCTCGAAGTAGCGTATCGCCTGCGATTCGACCCAGAGCCTTAAGCTCCTGAAGTCCAAGCTCGAATGAAAACGATGAACGTTGCGGTAATAATCGTTCACCTTCTTGAGCGTAAAGCCATCCAGGAAAAATCCTATGCGGAGCGGTTGCGGCATAATACCTCCATAAAAGACGTGCCTCTTACTAACACGCTTTTTTTGAGGTACCTAATACCAATTTCAGATGTTAAATTTTCTATACAAACTATCGCGGTTAAAAATTCGCGATTAAAGAAGCTTTTTCTTCTTCAAGTCATCCATGAGCGAACCCGGCATCCAGTCCTTGAGTTCCTTGAACTTCGGGTCGTCCAAAGTCTTGCGCCAGGCTTCGGCCTTTGCCTTGTCGCCCTTGTCGCTGTAAATGCGAATCAAGTTCAACGCCGAGCACCAGTAGCGAATGCTCTTGCCTGTACGCTTTAAATAGTCGGCGGCGCTACGTTCGTAAATGCCCGCGGCCTCGCCATACTTTTTGAGGCGATAAAGCATGTCGGCCTTAATCTGCAACATGACCGGGTGATTCGGCGCGCGCTTGAGTCCGCGTTCGGCAAGCTTAAGGCCTGTCGAAAAATCTTCCTTGTCGTAATGCATCCAAATGAGCGGCGTCAGGAACAGCGGCCAGAAACGTTCGGACTTTTGCGAGGCACTGTCGAGAATGGCCAGGTAAAGATCGCGGTTGTCCGACTTGAACGGCACCCAGCTAAAACTCTTGTCTATGTAGTAGGCGTAAATGGCAAAGAAGGCGCGTGCCTCGAGTTCCTTGGAATCTTCGAATGCCTTGGCTGCAGAGCGCGTGGTCATTGCCCCTTTGACCGAATGCCCCGTCTCGCCCTGTACGAAACCCATCTCAAAACGGCGCAAGGCATCCCATAGGCCAGCGGTCTTGCAGTTTTCCAAATACTTGCCCGCCTTCTGGAGTGCAGCCGTATCGCCCTTGTCGTCGTAAACGCTAATGCGCACGATATTTTCGAGCACGCAGCCCGCGCCCTCGTTTTCGGCACGGAGTTTCTTGGCAAGTTCCAGGGCATCGCCATAGCGCAGCGCCATGGTCGCCGAAGTCGCCTTGGACCAGAGTTCCGCCTGCCCCTGGGGAAGCGAAAGCGTAAGGGGTTCATCGGCAAGGCAAACGGTAGCCAAAGCAAAAAGGGCACAAAATATCGTCTTCAAAAATCGCATTGGTGCAAATTTAGAAAATATGGCAACCCATGAAACGGCCTTAAATCTGTTGATAAACTATGGATAAAAAAGGCCAATTCACGATTTATCCACAAGAAAAATGCTAGTTTTGACGATTCTCGAAAACTTATTTTCCTTATTTTTTACTCCAAATTGGAATATCGATTTTGGCCCCCGTTCCGGGGTAAAAGCGGCCTCGGCAAGCGCACGTTAACGCGTTGACAGGCAACAAGTTAAGGTCCGCCATTTTAGACAAAAGTACTGAATTTTCGAAAAAAACGCCAAAATTAGGAAATTGTTTCTTAAACCTTACATACCTTTTTGGCTATTGCCTAGGCACGCAAAATTATCTATAACTAGCATAGGAGATAAACAGTTTATCAACATATAAACAACAATTTCACATTAAAAAAGGCAAAACCAGGAATAACACGCGACGGAGGTCTTATGAAGCTTTTCCATAAAACATCTGCATTGTCATTCTACATGATCCACTCCGGCTTCATGGCGTTCAAGACCCGCGTCAAAGAAGAACTCGACGCCGCCGGTGGCGGAAACCTGGACGACCTCCTGGACGATGACAGCCTGCATGCCTACTACCGCAACGGGGATTCCCCGGACTACGTGGCAGCCTCGCTCTGCCCCACCTGCGAAGACGACTAGATTTCTCTCCCTCCTAGAAACAAAAAAATTCCCGTAGCGCGCCGCTGCGGGAATTTTTGATATCTCTCGTTGTAGCCGCGAAGCGGCGTTCTCTTGCTTACTTAGCCGGGCAGCCTTCGACAGTTTCGAACTTGCCCTTGTTCACGGTCACGATCTTGGTGTTCATGTTCATGCCGCGCTTGAACTTGATTTCACCGTACACGCCCTGGAAGTTCGCGGTGTAGTTGATCAGGTTCGTGAGGCTGTTCGGGTTCTTGGCCATGGAGCTGAACACGATGTTGGCGGCGTCGTAGCTGAGTCCGCTGACTCGGTCTTCGCCGGGTTCTGCACCCCAGCGTTCCTTGAAGTCGCTCACGAACTTCTTGAGGCCGTCGTTGTTGCCGCCCATGTCCATGGCGGGCACGCTAAAGTAGGAGCTGTCGACCTGGCGCTTGCCCTGGATCAGGAGCTCGCGGCCATACCAGCCGGAGGCGCCGAGCAGCACGCCCGAAATCTTGTTGAAGGCCACCTGGCCTGCCATGAGGCCGGCGTCACCCGGGTTCGTCGCCGGAATGAAGATGCCCGGAATGTTGAACGTGGAGTCCTGCATGTAGAAGCGGCGTTCCTTGGCGTTCACGGCGTCGAGGTCAGAGGCACCGCGGGCAATGTTCTGGCGGCGGTTGATCTGCTTGAAGCGCACATCGCGAAGCAGGCTGAATTCGGTCTTGTAGTCGGGGCGGCCTTCTTCGTAGTTGCGGAAGGCGATCACGGAGCCGCCGCGACGTTCCACGGCGGTAGTAAAGCTCTGCGACATCGAGGCGCCATAGCCACCGAGCGGGCTCAAGATGGCGTATTCGCGGATGTTCAGGCACTTGGTGGCGAAGTCGGCGATGCTTCTGGCGAGGTTATCCATGGTGATGTTCACCTGGAAAATGTTCGGGCCCATCTTGGCGATACCGTCGTCGGTAGCGGTCGGGGTGAGCATCGGGATGTTCTGGAAGTTGCTACCGAGCCAGGCGGCAACGGTTGCGGCCGGGGCACTCATGATGGGGCCGATGATGGCCACAATGCTGTCCTGGTTAATGGCCTGCTGCGTACGCAAAAGCGCCTGGGCGGCGTCAGCACGGGTATCGGCCACGCGCAGGTTCACCTTGCCCTTGAGTCCGGCCTTTTCGTGGGCAAGAATCACGCCCTGAATAGCCGCCGCGCCAAATTCGGCGTAGTCGCCAGAAAGGGGGGCGAGCACCAAGACCGTCGGCATACCGGCGCCGCGGTCTTCCAAGGATTCAAGCCCCTTCTCGGCGGTGTTGGAGAGGTTTTCGGCTACCCCACCTGCCACAACCTTCTTGTACCAGTAACGGGCTGCCTTGTAACGCTTGGAGTTCTGGCATTCGCGGCCGATCTGCAGCTGCATCCAGCCCACGATGTCCTTATCGACCGGGTACTTTTCCAAAAGGGCCTGCAACTGGTCGGCAGTCAAGAGAGAGGCGGCCAACGTCTGGATGGCGACATCCTTGGTGCGGCTGCGGGCGGCTGGGTTCTTGGAGTAGGCCAGAATGCGGAGCATGGCTTCTACACCTTCGTAGACATTCCCCTTTTCAACCAGCACGATGGCGTTAGCCAGTTCCATACGTTCACGGTAAACCGTGTTCACGTAGTATTCCAGGAATCGGGAAGAAAGCTTCAGGGCTTCGTCGCGCTTGTGTTCGCGCAAGTAGCATTCCGTGAGCATCACGGCGGCCTTTTCGCCCGAGGACTTGCGGAAGCTTGACTTGTAGACCTTCTGGAGCGGGGCAATCGCCTCGGCACACTGGCCGTTCTGGATTAAGTTCTTTGCCTCACGAATTTCGTCCTGGGCAAAAGCGGAAGCGGCAAGCATTGCCACCAAAGCAAAGGGTAAAAGACGTTTCATACTAGGATTCCGCAGCGGCTTGAACCACGTCGTGTTCTTTCTTGATTTGTTTTTGGAGAGATTCGGGGAGCTTAGCCCAGTCCATGACATCGACCCGGAACGGGAGTCCGCTATCGACAAAAGCCTTTTCAACAGCGGTCATCGCCTCGAAAGAAAGGGGACTTTCTGAAATAACCACCAATTCCAGTTCCGTATCGGGCGTGAGATCCACTCCCGTGACACGGGCTCCATGCGCCCAAACTTCGAGCCCTTCGAAATGGAGGGCCAAGATCCTCTGGACCTTTTCCAAATGATCTGATTCAATACATAAAGCCATACGGGGTCAAATATAGTTAACTCAAAAAAAGTTTTGCTATTATTGAAACATGATTGCGTTCCTATTTATACTGCTTATCGGCCTTGCGCTGATTTATATTAACGTCAGCAGCGTCGCCAAAGATAAAACAGGTAAAATTATCGGCGCAGCCGTGCTGTTCGTGCTCTTTTTGGGCATGTTCTTGCGCTCTACACTGATCGGTAGTTTAATTGTCACCTTTTTTGCGGTCTGGCTCCCGAACTCTCTAATTCTTTACATTCCCTGGACGCTCTACAGAATCGGTTACTACTTTACGCAGCCGCATCACCTGAGCCGCCACCTGGTACGCCGCGTAAGCCGCTACCTGCTCGGAATCACATGCGCATTCACGTTCATATTCATCGGCTACGGCATGCAGCACAACGATGAATACAAGACGAACTTGCTTACTATCGACTTGCCGGGCGTTTACACCGAAAGCTTTACCGCCATATTCTTTAGCGACATTCACGTAGACCCGCTGTTCAAGGCCCAAAAGCTTGAACGCCTTATTGCACAAGTCGATTCCATCAAGCCCGACTACTTGTTATTCGGCGGTGACCTCGCAGATATTACCACCGAAAAGATGGACCACGCGGGTTACGATAGTTTGTTCAAAAAACTGACCGCCGGAGCGAAAGTGGCGGCAGTTGCCATCAACGGAAATCACGAAGCGTTCATGGCGAACTCGGACAACAGCCCCGAAGAATGGATGCGCAAGGTAGGCTTCGTGGTGCTCGACGATTCTACCGCATGCCTGGGCGGCGTCTGCTTTACGGGCCGCACCGACTTTACGGTTGCCCGCAGCAGGGACACCGAACGCAAACCGCTTAGCGAACTCATTCCCGATTCTATAAAGATCGTGGAACACCCCAAGGATTCTACGGACTCGCTCGCCGACACCACTAAGGTAGCCGACTCTCAAGCGAGCGCAGCCACCGTGCAAGATTCAACCGCAGATTCGGCAGTTGTCGCTACCGTTACTTACGACACAATTCCACTTTACCGCCCGTGGATTCTCTTGGACCACCAGCCCAAGGGAATCGAAAAAACTCACGCCGGAAGGCTCCCGGACTTTGCGCTTTCGGGCCACACCCATGACGGGCAATTCTTCCCCATTACCTTCATTATCGACTACGTGTGGAAACTCGCCTACGGCAAGGGCGCGCTCAGCGGCGTGCTCTGGCTCGTGAGCTCCGGCTTCGATTGCTGGGGCCCGCCCGTCCGCTTAGGGAGCGATTCCGAAATCTGGGTCATCAAATTCAAGGCGAAAAACCAAGAAAATCAGTAAAAACTTCAAAAGCGCCAAACAAGGCGCTTTTTGATATTAAAAGAATTGTGACGATTGATTATTAGAATGGCACGATTAAAAAAGTTGTTAGCACATTTTTTTCATTCTTTAATCCTTGATACAACGAATGCTATGGCGAGCAGCATTAAAAAAAACTCCCATTTTTCCCTATATCAATCTCTAATGCATCGAATTGTGTAGTAACTGCCACCACTATAGAAATATCCTATCTTTCTACCAAACGAGACAATATAATTACCCGTTTCATATATCGCTGTAGCGGAAAGAAAAAATGCAGAATTTTCCTCTCCCGAGCTTTCATAAGAAAAGTATCCTGCAGGTAACACGGAAAAGCCACATGCATCTATTCCCGCTCCCCAGTTGCTATTTTCCCAACCATTTTCGGACTTTAATCTTGATGCAACAGCCATTGAATCAGTTCCACCCATATACGACTGCAAAAGTTCCCATTCAGCCAATTTAGGCAAGTGCCAGCCGGGCGGACACACAGAATCAATAAAGTCCCAATTTATGGTATCACGCCCTGTATTCCGATCCTGCCAAGTATACCTATACAATCTGCCATACAGTTCACACTTCGACTCATCCTTGCCTTGGCAAATACTGCCCACAGCATTGTAGTTCAAGTTTTCGGCCATCCATACTTGGTCACCGATAGTCGTGTACTTATATTCCTGACCATCACGCTCGTCTACAAACGTGCCACGGTTCGGC